>JBAUBA010000053.1:0-5614 GCA_049676265.1 Atribacterota bacterium | reverse complement strand
GGTATAGCTAACACTGGGGTAATTTTATTTTCATAACCAATATCAAAAAGCATTCCTTCCGACTTCTCTCCAAAGATTTCTTTGGTGGGAAGGTTCATCACAAATAAAGCTTGCTTGCCTTGAATTTCTTTAGGGTTTTTCCTTTCCTTTTTTATGCCTGCAATGATCGTTCTCTTATGATCTCCGAAGTTGACCACTAATTTCATCAGATTATTGGACCTTGGAATATCCAACACTTCATCAATTTCTCCAACTCGAATATCAATCTTGGCAAAATCTTCGATGCTAATCTCATCTTTAATTGGTTTTAAAATATATTTTTCCATGATATTTCCTTTCATATTTTATGGAAATAATAAGAACAAACACCTATTTACCAACTTTCTTCTTAGGCCTTCTCTTTCCATATATTTTAGCACAGTCAAGCTGGGAGGGACAAATAGACGATAACAAAGAAAATAGCTGTCCCTACTATTATTATCCTATTTATTTTCTGTTATATTATATTACTAAGGTAAATCAAATTCTCTTCCTACTGCCTGAATTATGGGTTTCAATTCTTTCACTAATTGAGTAAAAGTATCAAATTTTAAAGTTTGAACTCCATCGCTCAACGAGCTTTTGGGTTCTGGATGAACTTCAATAATGAGCCCGTCTGCCCCGGCGGCTATAGCTGCCTTTGCCATTGGACTTACCAATTTCCATCTACCTGTGCTATGACTGGGATCTACTATGACCGGCAAGTGGCTCAACTGCTTTAAAGCAGGAACGGCGCTTAAATCCAATGTATTGCGGGTATAATTTTCAAAAGTGCGGATTCCTCTTTCACACAATATTACTTTAGAATTTCCCTGGCTTAAAATATATTCTGCCGATAATAACAGTTCTTCTAACAAAGCTGACATGCCTCTTTTAAGCAATATTGGTTTTTTAATCTTGCCCAATTCTTTCAATAATACAAAATTTTGCATATTACGAGCACCCACTTGAAATATATCGGTATATTCAGTTACCAAATCTATCTGATTAACTGACATCACTTCAGTTACAATTACCAAACCGTTCTCTTTTCCTGCTTCTGCCAATAGTTTTAAACCTTTTTCACCTAATCCTTGAAAACTGTAAGGAGAAGTTCGAGGTTTAAAGGCTCCTCCTCGCAAGACCTTCGCCCCCAAAGCTTTCACTTGACGCGCTGTTTTAAATATCTGTTGTTCATTTTCTACCACGCAGGGTCCGGCCATTACTATTACTTCTTTTCCCCCAATGGTTACCCCTTTTACTTTAACAGTTGTATTAGTATTTTTGAATTCTCTGCTGGCTAACTTGTAAGGTTTCATGATACGAATTACCTCTTCTACCCCCTTGAAGGCATAAAGAGGTATGGAAACCAAATTATCCACATCCCCGATGACTCCCACAACTATTCGCTTTTCTCCTCGAATGATATTCACTTCGTGTCCCATTTCATTCAATTTATTAACTAAGTTACCTAAATCAGAATCATTGGTTTTGCCATTCATTACAATAATCATTTTAATTTACCCTCCTTCTGGTTTTATTTTATTTACATAAATTCATTTTAAAATTTATAACTTCTCAAATAACCCTATCTTATTTCCTTTTGGATTTTAGAGTTATCGAACTGAATTAATATTTGAATACTTACGGATAATATATCCATATACCAGGGAACAATTTTAAAGAATGATTTTTCGGCAAAGTTGTTCATATAAAATAAATGAAGGTCATAGGAATAGAAAAACCTATGACCTTCATTTTATATATAAATATGATAAAATATAAAGATATCATAGGCATTAAACCGATGTCTATGCCTATAATATCTTGTTTTTAAACTGCTAAGATGCTAAGGCATAAACATCGGTGGTAAAGTAGAAGAAAAAATAATTAAAGGAATTTATTATTTTAGAAAATACTCTTTTTGAAATCACCTTGTTTACTCCTTAACATTTTTTAAAATATTAGCAGGTCCTTTTGCTTCTGTCAAATGTTATTTGCATTTTGTCAGTATATAACTGCCGCTATCATATTAGTTCTTTAATGTTTAGAAATTAAGTGGAAGTCTTAAAATAAGTGTGTCAGGGGACGATTCTTTGTCTATCGTTTTAAAAATTGTTTACTCCATTAATCTTATACAGGATATGATTCTCTCTGCTGATTTTTTCACCGGTTCAGATAATCCTTCTGTCAATTGAATACTCTTTGGTTGAATACCCAGAAAAAAGACATCCGCACCCGTGTCAGCTTCGATAATAGCGGCAAGTATATTTGGAGAAAGAGAATGAGTACTCAGCGATGTATCAGGGATATTATTTTTATCAATGAGTCTGATCTCTCCCGGCATACCTCCGAAATTCGCTGCATCGATAATAACTACTTTACAGGGTTTTAATTGGATTGCCCTATCGATGATATTTTCGGGTTTATCTTCTGCATTGATAACAGTAACATTTTTCTTACTTTTTTTAATCTGCCGGGCTATAAAAGGACCTACACCGTCATCAGAGCGAAAGCGATTACCGATGGTAATAGCTAACAACAATCCTTTCCTGGAAGGAGTGAATAGCTCTTTTAATTCAACGGTTAACATATTTGACATTCAGGAAATGAGCAGAACAGGATATACATGGGTCGTAAGCCCTAACCAGCATTTCCAAGCTTAAAGTAATATCTTCATCGGATTTGTGTAGGATTTCAGGTACCAATTTTTTCATATCGCGTTCAATATTGTTGACATTCTGACTGGTGGGAATAATACAGTTTGCTTTAGTAATGATTCCTTTTTCATCAACTTCATAGCAGTGAAAAAGTATCCCTCTTGGGACTTCAACTGCACCTACGCCGGTGCCCGCTTTTACCTTGATGCGGTTCTGTTCGTTTAAACCAACAATGATTTCTTCATCATAATTAATTTCTTTTCTTTTAAAATCTTCCAAAATCCTTATACTGTCCTCCAGGCTATGCACACATTCAATCAATTGTGCTACTGTATTCAAATAAGGATTGGTAACTTTTGGTTTCATGTTAAGTGTATTCGCCACCTCTTTGGCTTTGGGATGTAATTTTGTAGCGTTAAGATTAAATCGAGCAAGAGCACCTACTGCGTAAGATTCACGATGCCATCTTGCATGTTTTGCCGAAGAATGCGGAACGATAAATTCATTAGTTACCTTTTTATATTCATACTTGTTGACACGTTTGCCGTCCGATGAGCCGACATCCCCCTGAAGCATCGGGTATTCTGCATCATCGGATAGTAGGGCAATATATTCTGTCTCTCTTTCAAACACCGGAAATTTTAATCCTGATGCAAGTCCAACCGTTGCATCCATACCCGGTCGCATATCATATAGAATTTTCAACATGGCATCAAGGTCTTTTTTCCGGGGAAGCTTGGTAAATCCGCCAACAATGGCTGAGATAGGATGAATATGACGACCAACAAGAATATCACAAACATCATTACATGCTTTTTTCATTTTTAAAGCAAGCCGAACCACTTGATTATGTGATTGGATTAAAGGGACAAAACTCTTTACCCCCAGTAAATCCGGTGCAACCAGAAGATAGATATGAAGAATATGGCTATCCAAATTTTCCATATGCAGGAGAAATTTTCTTAGTTCAAGGGTTTGTTTGGAAGGTATAAATCCAATCGCCTCCTCAGCTGCTTGTATGGAAGCCAAAGTGTGCCCGCAAGAGCAGATACCGCATATGCGTGAAGTAATATGTTGAGCCTCAAATATTGACCTGCCCTGAAGCATGCCTTCAAAGAAACGCGGGGCTTCAACAATTTGAAGTTCGCATTTCTCTAGAATTCCTTTTTTTACATTAACCACACTGTTCCCGTGACCTTCTACCCTGGTTAGATATTCAACATTTACATTAACGGTTCTCTTACTCATCTTTATCCTCATCTAATTCTCTACATTTATTATACATGTTCATTTTATTAATAATCATGGCCATGGGGATATTATATTTCTTGATGACGTCTTTTGCTCCCTTTTCATTCGGATTGGAAACCATGCCCCGGCAGCCATAACATATATTATTATTATTGATACACCAGGAATTACAACCAGACCGGGTAATCGGTCCAAGACAGGTTAGTCCACGGTCATACATGCAAACATTTTCATTTAATTTACATTCCACGCACACCGAATAATCCGGTACTTGATACGGAAGCCCGGCCAATACAGCCTTCATTACCTTTAAAAATTCCGGGATATATACCGGACATCCGTGAACAAAGTAATCCACTTTGACAACTTGATGAACTGCGTGTGTTTTTATGGTATCAAAATATTTGTAGTCTTCCCCGTAGACTTCTTTTCTTATATCCTTTAATTTAAAATTATTTTTCATGCCGTTCACACCACCAATTGTGGCACAGGAACCGTAGGCAATTAAAATCTTTGACCTATCTCTAATTTTTTTAATGAGTTCAACCGCATGTGTGGTAGTGATACTACCTTCAATGATAGCAATATCATATTCTCCATCCCATTTTTCAGACATCGCTTCACGAAATTCCACGACATCAACAATGCCAAGCAGGTCAAGAAGCGTCTCGCCCATATTAGTTACCTGTAATTGACATCCTTCACAACAGGCAAAATCAAAAAATGCAACTTTTGGTTTGTTCATTATATACTCTCTTTTATATCTTTAATTTGGTCGTAAGAAAAAATGGGGCCATCTTTACAACAATAAAAGCGGCCAATCTGACAATGCCCGCATTTACCAAGCCCACATTTCATATGCCGTTCAAGGGAGACTAGGATTTGTCTTTCGGGAATTTCTTTTTCCAAAAGTTCCCTGATAACATACTTATACATCACCGATGGACCGACAACCAGGGCAAAAGTCCTTTTGGGAGATAGATTAATACCGGGTATAAGTGATGTTATCAATCCAACATTACCCTTCCAATCAGGGTCGCCCCGATCTACAGTACATTCAAAATTTAAATCTGTCTGTTTTGACCATCGATTAAAATCATTGCTAAAAAGCATATTTTTCGGACTATTACATCCCAATAGAATGGTCACTTTGCCAAATTCCCTACGATTATCAATAGTATAATTAATCACAGAACGTAATGGAACGATACCTATACCTCCTGCTACAAAGAGCAAATCACTACCTTCTAAGATATGTACCGGAAATCCATTACCAAAAGGACCACGTATGCCTACTTCATCACCTTCTTTCAAATTATGTAAAACCTGGGTTAATTTTCCGACATTGCGTATAACCAGTTCAAAAGAACCCAATTTGGTAGGAGATGAAGAAATTGAAAAAGGCGCTTCTCCAACACCCAGTAAGGAAAGAACAACAAATTGTCCGGGAAGATGGTTTAAATTTTCCTCTTCAGGAAGGACAATTTCAAAAAGTTTTTCTATGTCGGTTAACTTTTTTATGCGAAAAATTTTTCCTACTTTTATATCATATTCCGAACCTTTCAATTTTAAAGTTTTCATACTAACTCCTATACCCTGCATTGGGATTTTCCATTCCCTGTTCTTTTGCTAGTTGAGTTAAAGTTTCTTTCAGATTTATTTCTGCCATACATGTCCGGCTACAA
>JBAUBA010000052.1:0-5177 GCA_049676265.1 Atribacterota bacterium | reverse complement strand
ATGTTCAACCTTTAACTTCACTTCTCCCACCGCAAATAATTTTTGTTGTAATAAAAGGTCGTGGACCTCATTTATCCCGCCGGTCTGAGAATTTTCTGTAGGCAAAATACCGTATTCGGCTTCTTTGTTATTTATCCTTTGGAACACTTCCTTAAAAGTTTTACAAAGTATAGGTTGTATAGAGGAACCAAAAAATTTAATAGCCGCAATCTCGCTAAAGGCTCCCCTTTCTCCCTGAAAGGCAACTTTATTTTTCAATCTCCTCACCTCATTTATTCTTTCACCAATTCTCCAATTCTCCAATTTACCGATTTACCGATTAGGTAGGAGTCGGGTTTATCCGCCCCGCTATTATTCTGATTCGATAAATCGAACTTCTGAACTTCTGACTCCTTCTCCCTCTTCGCGCAATACGCGATACGCAATACGCAATACGATACTATTTTTCTATCCAGGGCATCATACTGCGCAATTCTTTCCCTACTTTTTCAACAAGAAAACCTGCTTCCCTATTACGCATTGCTCTAAAATAAGGTCTTCCTACTTTATTTTCAATAAGCCAATCTTTAGCAAATTCTCCATTCTGGATTTGAGCTAATGTTTTTTTCATTTCCTTTCTTGTTTCTTCAGTTATAATTTTCTTTCCTACCTTTAAATCCCCATATTCAGCGGTATTGCTAACACAATCACGCATATAAGTAATGCCACCTTTATAGATTAAATCCACTATTAATTTTAATTCGTGAAGGCATTCAAAATAGGCAATTTCTGGTTGATAACCAGCTTCTACCAAAGTATCAAAACCTGCTTGAATTAAGGCAGTTACACCGCCGCAAAGCACTGCCTGTTCTCCAAAAAGGTCAGTTTCGGTTTCCTCTTTAAAGGTAGTCTCTATTACACCAGCCCGGGTTCCGCCTATTCCCCAGGAATAAGCTAAGGCAATATTTTTAGCATTTCCAGAGTAATCCTGGAATATAGCCATTAAATTGGGTACACCCTTTCCGTCAACATACATTTTACGAAGCATCTGACCCGGACTTTTGGGAGCAACCATAACTACATCCACGTTTTTAGGTGGAATAATTTGGCCAAAATGGATATTAAATCCATGAGAAAACATTAAGACATTACCTTCTTTTAAATTTTTTTCTATTCCATCTTCAAAATATACCCGACCCTGTACTTCATCAGGGATTAAAATCTGTATTACATCTGCTTTTTTAGCTGCTTCAGCAACACTCAGTACCTGTAAGCCATCTTTTTTAGCCAACTCAATAGATTTACTTCCTTCGTATAACCCTACAACAACATCAATTCCACTATCATGTAGATTAAGAGCCTGCGCTCTTCCTTGACTTCCATAGCCAATAACCGCCACAACTTTTCCTTCTAAGTATTCTTTTTTTACATCCTTGTCATAATAAATTTTTGCCATCTCTTTAATTCTCCTTTTTATTTTTGCCTTTTATCTAATCTTTAAAATCAATTAGTTTTACGTATTGTTCTTATTATTTTTAATCGATCTATTTATTTTTTAAAAATATTTATTCGGCTTATTTTTTTAACCCAGAAGTAGTAGCGCTCCCCCTAGATAGGGCAATTTTCCCGGTCCGAGCGACTTCTTTTAAACCAAAAGGACGCAATAGTTCGATTAGTGCATTAATCTTTTCCTCTGTACCGGTACTTTCAATAGTCACTACCTGACTATTTACATCAATTATATTAGCTCTAAAAATATCTACCGTTTGAATTATCTCCGAGCGGGCGGGCAAGGAATGAGTATTTACTTTAATTAAAGCTAATTCTCTTTCAACTGAATTTTGAGGGGCAATATCTTTAACTCTAATCACATCAATCAATTTATTTAGCTGTTTAGTTATCTGTTCCAAAACTCGTTCATCTCCTTTGACCACAATAGTCATCCTGGAAATACCAGTTTCTTCGGTATGGCCAACCGCCAGACTCTCAATATTAAAACCACGACGGGTAAATAAACTGGCTACTCTCGCCAAGACACCGGGATGATCTTTTACTAAAACTGCTATAGTATGTCTCATTATTATTCAACTCCTATCATTTTAAATATAGGTGAACCTGGAACCACCATAGGAAATACATTTTCTTCTTTAGGAATAAGACAATCAATTAAAACAAATCTATTTAAAGAAATAGCTCTTTCTAAAGCAGGATATAATTCTTGTTTTTTATTCACTCTTATTCCCGTTCCTCCATAAGCTTCAACCAACTTTACAAAATCAGGATTGCCATTTAAAGTAGTTTCCGCATATCTTTTATCAAAAAATAATTCCTGCCATTGTCTTACCATTCCCAAATAACCATTATTCATAATAATCACTGTAACAGCTAAATTATTATATACAGCAGTTGCAATTTCTTGTTGGTTCATTTGAAAACTGCCATCCCCTGAAATACAAATGACTGTTTTTTCAGGGCAACCTACCTTTGCACCAATAGCAGCAGGAAAACCATATCCCATTGTCCCTAAACCTCCCGAGGAAATAAAACTGCGAGGTTCAGTATGCTGATAATACTGAGCAGCCCACATTTGGTGTTGCCCCACACTGGTAACAATAATGGTATTATCTTTAGCAATTTTATTAATTGTTTCCATAATATATTGTGGTTTTAGCTCTTCATTGTTAATATATTTTAAGGGATATTTTCTTTTAAAATCTTTTATCGTATTTAACCACTCTGTTTCTTCCTTTTTAAGAACATATTTATTTAATTTTTCTAATATATTCTTGATATCACCTATAATTGGAATGTTTACCAAAGTATTTTTCCCTACTTCAGCCGGATCAATATCAATATGAATTATCTTGGCTTTCAAAGCAAATTCATCTAATTTTCCGGTAATTCGATCATCAAATCTTACTCCTAAAGCAATAATTAAATCAGCATCACTAATAGCATAATTTGCATAAGCAGTGCCATGCATGCCTAACATTCCCAAAGATAGAGTGTGAGTTTCGGGGAAAGAGCCTAAACCCATTAAAGTTGTAGTAACCGGAATATTAGCTTTAAGAGCCAAATCGCTTAATTCTGAAGAAGCATTTGAGGAAATTACTCCTCCTCCTGCATAAATAATCGGCTTTTTTGCATTTTTAATTTCTTGTACTGCTGCCTTAATTTGTTTAACATTCCCACTAAAAGTTGGTTTATAACTATTTAGACTAATGCTTTCAGGGTATTTAAACTCAGTTTGCGCTAATTGAATATCCTTGGGTAAATCTATTAGTACTGGCCCGGGTCTTCCTGTGCGGGCAATATAAAAAGCTTCCTGTATAATCCTGGCCAAATCTCTTACATCTCTTACCACATAATTGTTTTTTGTAATTGGTAAGGTAATACCGCTAATATCTACTTCCTGAAAAGCATCGGTCCCAATTAGGTTACTAGAAACCTGACCGGTAAATGCTACCAAGGGGATAGAATCAAGGTGGGCATTGGCCAAACCGGTTACTAAATTGGTAGCACCCGGTCCGGAAGTGGCTATGCACACTCCTACTTTACCGGTAGCCCGGGCGTACCCGTCAGCTGCATGAGCTGCTCCCTGTTCATGTCTGGTAAGTATGTGTTTTATAGAGGTTTCACTATAAAGAACATCATATAAAGGCATTATTACCCCGCCTGGGATGCCGAATATTACTTTTACACCTTCTTTTTTTAAACATTCTACTACTATTTGCGCTCCAGTTAATCTCATATAACTCATCTCCTTTCTATAACTTGAATAAATTATCTGACCATTTTCCAAGTTTCATTTTATTTTTGCATATAAAAATACCCCAGCAAATAAATCCATTTTGTTAGTTAAAACAAAAGGGACCTATCCGCTGGGGTCTTTTATACCCACGGTGTAATACTAATACTTTAATATTAGTATTTTATGCCACTCGGTCCAGACTCTAATCAGAATTGATTAGACGGAACCCTAGACATACTCCCAAAAAACAAAAAAACTTCCATCTTTATCTTAGTCCATAAAGACTAAAATAGGGACGAAAGTTATTCGTGGTACCACCCTAATTTAATAAAGAAAAGAAGAGGGTAACCCTTCTTTACCTTTATCCTTAATTAGTAGACAATATATAACATCTTTGAGACGTCACAGGTTATTATGTAATTTCACCTGTGCCTAAAATATCGAAGGTGAGATTTTCGGCAAACTTATGTTACCAATTCGCACCAACCATTGGCTCTCTTTAACAATCTCAGTCGACCTACTTTTTCCTTCATAGTTTACAATTTATAATTGTTAAAAGATAGGTTACAACAATCAACCTTAAATGTCAAGCGAACTATAAAAATTTTTTTTATTTTATCTGGCAAGTTTATAGATAAAAAGCTGCTAACACCCAAAAACCCTATTTTTTAAATTTCTCTATTTCTTAAAACTCAAAAGTTTAAATGTTTCTTACTGCTCCTTTATCAGCGGGCCCTACAAAATCAGTATAGTATTTTAGATAGCCTGATTTTACCTTAGATTCAGGTAATTTTAATTTCTTTAATCTTTCTTTAATCTCATCTTCTTCTAATTTAAGATTTAGTTTCTTCTCTGGTATATTGATTTCAATTATATCCCCTTCTTCTACAATAGCAATTGGACCTCCCATAGCTGCCTCCGGAGCAATGTGACCGATAGATGCTCCCCGGGTAGCACCGGAAAAACGCCCATCGGTAATCAAAGCTACCTCTTTATCTAACCCCATACCAGCGATAGCAGAAGTAGGGGTTAACATCTCCCTCATCCCGGGACCGCCTTTCGGTCCTTCGTAACGGATTACTATGACATCTCCTTTTTTAATCTTGCCTTCTAATATGGCTTTGGTACTCTCTTCTTCTGAATTAAAGACCCTTGCCGGTCCCTGGTGTATTAACATATCAGGATGGACTGCTGAGCTTTTTACCACTGCACCTTGCGGAGCTAAATTGCCTTTTAAAAATACAATACCCCCTTTGGGATTATAGGCATCTTCTATGGTTCTTATTACTTCGTTGTCCAATATGAAAGCATTTTCAATGTTCTGACCAACGTCTTTACCGGTTACGGTAATCTCTCCTAAATTAATTATCTTCTTCTTGGTTAATTCTTTAAATAGAGCGGAAATGCCTCCTGCTCTATCTAAATCCTGGATGTGGTAAGAGCCAGC
>JBAUBA010000051.1:0-11283 GCA_049676265.1 Atribacterota bacterium | reverse complement strand
GGTGAACATTTTGATTAAAATAAAAAATCTAAGTCACGTATACAATTATCATAAAAAAGATCAAATAAAAGCTTTGGATTCTATTAATTTAGAAATAAAGAATGGTGATTTTATTTCTATTATAGGTTCTAATGGATCGGGAAAATCTACTTTAGCCAAACATATGAATTGCTTGCTACTTCCTACTACTGGAGATATTTGGGTAGATAAAATGAATACCAAAGATAAGAGCAAAACATGGGAAATTAGACGAAAAGTTGGTATGGTATTTCAAAATCCAGACAATCAGATTATTGCAACCACAGTGGAAGATGATATAGCTTTTGGTCTAGAAAATATTGGAATAAAGACAAAACTTATGAGAGAACGAGTAGTTTGGGCTTTAGAAGTTGTAGAAATGGAAGAGTATAAAAAAAATGAACCTCATTTGCTTTCAGGTGGGCAAAAACAAAGAGTAGCAATTGCTGGAGCAATTGCTATGCACTCTTCTTATTTGGTTTTAGATGAACCTACGGCAATGCTTGATCCCCGGGGTCGAAAAGAGGTTATGGATATTGTCAAAAAGTTAAATAGAGAAGAGAATATTACCATAATCTATATTACTCACTTAATGGAGGAGGCGGCTGAGTTCAGCCAGGTAATCGCGTTAGATAAAGGGAAAATTGCTCTTGCGGGAAAACCTGAGGAGGTATTTACTCAAATAGAGGTGTTAAAACAATTAAGATTGGATGTTCCTCAAATAACCGAACTCGCCCTAAGATTAAATAAAAGAGGAATAAATATATCTCCTCATACATTGAAAGTTGAGGATATGGTGGAAAGTTTATGTTTATACATTTAGAAAATTTATGCTTTACCTATAGTTTGGGAATGCCCTTTGAAACGGAAGTATTAAAAAATATTAATTTAGAAATTAATAAAGATGAATTCATTGGACTAATCGGACATACTGGTTGCGGAAAAACGACTTTAATTCAGCATTTTAATGGTTTGCTTACACCAACTTCGGGTAAAATTTATGTCGAAGGAGTAGATTTAAATAAAAAAGGTGTTAATCTTAAGTTAATAAGACAAAAAATAGGTTTGGTGTTTCAATATCCCGAGAATCAATTGTTTGAAGAAACAATTGATCAAGAAGTAGCTTTTGGTCCAAGAAAATTAGGTTTACCAGAAGTGAAAATTGAAAAAAGAGTCAGAGAAGCCTTAAAAATGGTCGACCTTGATTATAATCTCTACGCAGAGCGTTCCCCTTTTTCTCTAAGCGGAGGGGAGATGCGTCGTGTTGCTCTGGCAAGCATACTTTCCATAAGACCAAAAATGTTGATTTTAGATGAACCTACCGCCAATCTTGATCCGAGGGGTAGAGATAATATATTATCTGAAATAAAAAAAATACATAATAATTTCGGGATGGGTGTGGTCTTAGTTTCACACAATATGGAAAAAGTTGCTGAAACAGTGGATCGTCTTTTAGTAATGCACCGAGGAGAGATAATTTTAGACGGTGCCCCCAAGGAAATTTTTGAGAAGCATGCCAATGATTTAGTGGAAGTGGGTTTAGGCCTTCCGCAGGTAACTGAGTGTATGCATAAATTAAAAGAAAAAGGAAAAGATGTGTATACCGGGGTTCTAACTGTAGATGATGCTGAAAGAGTAGTTTTAAAAAAAATAAAAAACGATAAAGAGATAAATGTTTAAAAAGTTTAATATATAAAATTATCAAGAAGATGGGGAAAAATGAGAATATTAAGGAATATTAGCTTTGGTCAATATATCCCAAGGGATTCTTTAATTCATAATTTGGATCCCAGAATAAAAATATTGAGTTGTTTGGCTATAATTATAAGCTTATTTCTGATAACAGAATATTTGGGATATTTCATTTTAGGAAGTTTTGTAATAATTAGTATTATTATTTCTAAGGTACACCCAAGATTTGTATTTAGGGGTCTGCGTCCCATATTGTTTATCATTGTATTTACTTTGATAATCCATCTTTTTATGACTGAAGGAAAAGTAATTTATCAGTTAGGCTTTTTAAAAATAACCCAGGAGGGACTGATAAAAGGCCTGCTTATTTCTTTTCGATTATTTATCCTAATTTTAACTACCTCCCTGCTTACCTTGGCTACCTCTCCCATATCTTTAACTGATGGAATAGAAAGATTATTGTCTGTTTTTAAATTCATGGGTATGCCCGCTCACGAAATAGCTATGATGATGACTATAGCGCTAAGATTTATTCCGACTTTATTGGAAGAGACAGAAAAAATAATGAAAGCTCAAATATCTCGAGGTGCAGACTTTGAAAGTGGAAATATTTTTAACCGAGCAAAAAATTTAATTCCTATTTTAATACCCTTGTTTGTTAATGCATTTCGACGTGCTGATGAATTGGCCATTGCTATGGAAGCTAAATGCTATAGAGGGGGAGAAGGCAGGACTCATTATAGGGAATTAAAAATCAAAAAAGCTGATATCCTAACTTTTATCTTAACTGTAGTTATTACTATTATGGTGAGCGTAATGTTTTAAACTAGTATCGCGTATCGAGTATTGCGTATCGCGTCAAGAAAATAGAATTTAGAAGACAGAATTCAGAAGTCAGAATGAAAAAACAAAGAAATCTCATTACGAAATGTCATTGCGAGCGACCGTACGGAGCGTGGTAATCTCGAAATATTACGTTTAGCATATAGGATAATCAGTACTTAGTATATAGTAACTCAGTAATAAGTGATGAGTAATGTGTGACAAGTAATAAGTTTCAAGTTGCAAGTTAACAGACAGGAAGCAAAGAGATGATTGATAGAGATTATTTTTACTGAAAACCAAAAACTGTTAACTGATTTCTTTATCTAAAAACTAAAAACAATTAACTATCAACTAGATTGACTGGCAGACTGATAAATTTTATAAATTAGGAATTTATAATTGTGATTAATATAAAGCTTACCATAGAATACGAAGGAACCAAATATTATGGCTGGCAAAGACAAAAAGATCTTTTAAGCATACAGGGAATTTTGGAAGAAAAAATATCCCAGATTACCCAAGAAAAAATAATACTTAACGGTTCTGGAAGAACCGACGCAGGAGTGCATGCCTTAGGCCAAGTAGCAAATTTTAACACTAATAGCTCTATCCCTTTGCTGGAATTACCTTTTATTCTAAACCGCATGTTACCTTTAGATATTAGGATTAAAAAAGCAGAAAAGGTAGATAATAATTTTCATGCCCGCCATAGTGCAGTTAGTAAAATTTATCATTATTATGTTTTAAATTCTAATCAAAATAATAACTACCTGTCTATTTTTCTAAGAAATTATGTATACTGTGTTTATAAGAATATAAATTTAAAAGAGATGAAAAAAGCCAGTAAATTTTTGCAAGGAGAACATGATTTTAGATCTTTTGCCTGTTCGGGGAGTAGGATTGTAAATTGGAAAAGGAACATTAAAGATATAAGCATAATCAAGAAAGGAAATATATTTTGTTTTCGCCTTGAGGCAGATGCTTTTTTATATAAAATGGTTCGCACTATTGTTGGTACTCTCTTGGAAGTAGGTAAGGGGAAGACAAATTATTTGGAAATAAAGAAGGTATTAGAAGCTAAAAATAGAAAAATGGCAGGTATAACTGTTCCTGCCAAAGGACTGTTTTTAATTAAAGTAAAATACTAATTCACTAATCAATTAGTGAATTAGTATTTTGTATCGCGTATCTTAGTATCGCGTGGAGAAAATAGGAGCCAGAAGTCAGAAGACAGAAAGAAACAGTGATGAGCAATCTACAACAAGTAAATAGTTGTATGTTCCAGATTGCAGGTTTTTTCTCTTTTTATCATTTAAATCCGAACGCAATACGCAATACGCGATACTCGATACGATATTATACTAATTTTAGCTTGACATCAGGACTTGATTATATTACAATTTATTATGTTATTTTCTAATAAAAAAATAGTGTTTTAAGTTGAATTGAATATTATTTTATTTTTTTAAGAATAAATTACAATTGAAATTATTAGGCAGGGAGGAACAAAGTGAAAACCTACAGCGCAAAAGCAGAAGATATTGATAGAAAATGGTATCTAATTGACGCAGAAGGAGAAATATTAGGCAGATTGGCTACCCAGATAGCTACAATATTAAGGGGAAAGAATAAACCAACCTATACACCATCTATGGATTTAGGTGATTATGTAGTAGTTATAAATGCTGAAAAGATAAAAGTGACTGGAAATAAACTCAAAGGGAAAATATACAAGTATCATACCTCTTATCCGGGAGGCTTAAAAAGCGTTGTTTTGGAAACATTATTAAAGAGAAAACCGGAATTAGTGGTGAAAAAAGCGGTCCAAGGCATGATTCCTCATACAAAATTAGGTAGGGCAATGATTAAAAAGTTAAAGATTTACAAGGGGAATGAACACCCCCATCAAGCTCAAAAATTAGAAAAAATTAACTAAGCACGAAGAAGGAGGTTAAATACTTGTCACAGACAAAAAGTTATGGTACCGGAAGAAGAAAATCCTCAATTGCCAGAGTGTGGTTAGTCCCTGGTAAAGGTAGTATAAAAATTAACAAAAGAACATTAGATAATTATTTCGGACGGGAATCTTTATCGACCGTAGTAGAGAAACCTTTAGAATTGGTAAATAAAAAGAATGAATTAGATGTTTTTGCTAAAGTAGAAGGAGGGGGCATTACTGGCCAAGCAGGGGCGTTGCAACATGGAATTGCTAGAGCTCTTCTGCAATACGATCCTACTTTGCGCCCAATCTTAAAAAAAGAAGGTTTATTAACTCGAGACGCAAGGATGAAAGAAAGAAAAAAATATGGTCAAAAAGGCGCTCGGGCCAGATTCCAATTTTCTAAGAGATAATTTTTTTTACATCATTGAAAAGAGAAAGGTTAGCCAAGTAGTAAGGCGCCTTTCTCTTTTTTTTTAGTTTTTTATCTGAAAACTACACAAACTTTATTCTTGGTTTAATTTAATTGTATAGAATTTCCCTTTTTCCCTAAACCCTAATTTGTATCTCGTGCAAACTAGCGTATAGCGTTTAGATTAGAGCGCATAGTTTGAAAAGAGAGGATCAGATTAGAATTAATCGGGTAAATTGCAGATTATGAAATTAAATTTAATTGGTAAATTGGTCAATAGGGCAATTAGTAAATTATAAGCACTTGTATCTTGCTAATCCAAAACTATACGCCAATTAAATACTAATGACTAATTTATTTTTACAATTATTTTCTTTTTTAAAGGAAAGAAACAATGAAAAGAAATCCTCGATTAGATATTTATTTAGACAGGATAAAAAGTAATTCAGAAAATATTAAAGCCCTTTGTTCAAAACACGGAATTAAAGTAGTTGGAATAACTAAAGGATGTTGCGCTATTACAAAAGTAGGTCAAGCCATGATAGACGGGGGGATAAATATTTTAGGCGATTCTCGAATTGAGAATCTTAAAGGATTGAAGAAAGCTGAGCTTAAAGTAGAAACGATGTTAATAAGGATCCCTATGTTAAGTGAAGTGGATAGAGTTTTAGATTGGACAGATGTAAGTTTAAACTCAGAAATTTCGGTGATTAAATTATTATCACAGAAAGCTTTAAAGAAAAAAATCATCCATAGAATAATTCTAATGATAGACTTAGGGGACCTAAGAGAAGGAATTATGCCAAATGATGTTTTGCAAACAGTAGGAGAAATTAGAAAATTATCAGGAGTAAAATTAATAGGCATTGCTGCAAATTTTTGCTGTATCAGCGGAGTAATGCCTACCCGGGAAAATCTAACCAAACTTGTTGAATTAACGGAAGAAATCGAAAATAATTTTCATATAAATTTGGAAGTAATTTCAGGCGGCAATACCAGTGTTTTAAAATTAGTCGAAGATGACATTATTCCTAATAGAATAAATCAGTTAAGGATAGGAGTAGGTATTCTGCTTGGCCAGGATGATGTAAGATTGCGTAATTTAGCAGGTACTTATCAAGATACTTTTATTTTGACTGCAGAAGTTATAGAAGTGCAAGAAAAGCCATCTTTGCCACAAGGTGAGATTGGGCGTGATGCTTTTGGGGAGATACCTGTTTTTCGAGATTTAGGAATAAGAAAAAGAGCTATTTTAGCAATAGGGAAACAGGACATCTATCTCAATAGTTTAATTCCTCTGAAAGGAGGAATAAAAATAGTAGGTGCAAGTAGTGACCATTTAATTATTGATGTTACTAATTTTAAAGAAGAATTAAAAGTAGGTGCTGAAATAAGGTTTAGATTAAATTATCCTGCATTGCTTTCTGCCACCACTTCAAAATATGTAAAAAAATATTTCTATAAAAGGAAGGAGAAAAAATAATGGCTATAGATATGAAAGGAAAAAATTTAGTATCAATTAATGATTTGAGCAGGGAAGAGGTTACTCAAATATTAGAAACTGCTGAGATTATAAAATTGAGGTACTATTCTAATGAAGAACAACCTCTTTTAAAGGGAAAAGTTTTAGGAATGATTTTTCAAAAACCTTCTTTAAGGACCAGGGTATCTTTTGAAACAGGGATGATTCAATTAGGTGGGCAAGCAATTTATTTAGGCCCCAATGATATAAAATTAGGGCAAAGAGAAGCAACTAAAGATATCGCTCAAGTGTTATCTCGTTACGTAAGCGGAATTATGGCTCGAACTTTCAGCCATGAAATAATGTTAGAATTAGCCAAGTATTCATCAGTTCCAGTTATCAACGGATTATCTGAACTTTTGCATCCCTGTCAAGTTTTAGGTGATCTGTTAACTATTAAAGAAAAGAAGGGTAGATTGTCTAATCTTAAATTAGCCTATATAGGTGATGGTAACAATGTGGCACATTCTTTATTATTTGGAGCAGTTAAGGTAGGGATGGATATTGTTTTAGGCGTTCCCCCTGGTTACGAGCCGAAGGAAGAGATCATAAATCTGGCTAAAGAAGATGCAAAAAAAATAAACAGTAGAATAGAAATTATCCACGATCCGAAAGAAGCTGCAGATGGAGCCGACGTTATCTATACCGATGTCTGGACCAGCATGGGATTTGAAAAAGAGAGTGAAATTAGAAAAGATGTGTTTAAGCCCTATCAAATAAATCAAGATTTAGTAAGTAAAGCGAAAGATGATGTAATAATATTACATTGCCTGCCGGCTCATCGTGGTGAAGAGATAACTAATGAAGTTATAGATGGTCCTCATTCTGTAGTAATTGACCAAGCAGAAAATAGATTACATGCTCAGAAAGGTATCTTAGCTTTACTCTTATAAATATAATCAGATTAGTCGTCAACTATTCACTTATGACTAATATAATATTTGATTAAAGAACAAAATAACTTTATAATAATGACAGGAAAAACTTTATCCTTATAAAGTTTTTTGTTTAATTGAATAAATACAAGGTTACCTAATTATATAAAGATTGCTTTAAAAAATAATTAAATTATATAGAAATTTCCTTTTTTCCGTAAGCCTTAATTCGTATCTCGTATAAAATAACAGTAATAAGTAATAAGATTAAATTTCTGAAATTATAAAAACAAGTACTTATTACACGTTACTTATCAAATGTTACACATTACATGACTTGCTGGTTAGTGGTTAGTTAGTTAACCGTTAGCTTGTTAAAGAATTAATACCGGATCAGTGTAGAGGCACGGCGTTCCGTGTCTTCTTGTGCCTTGGGCACAATATATCGCATTTCTACTCCTGAATTTTGGTTTTCTTAACGCGATACTCAATAAGCAATACGCAATACTAACGACTAACGACTAATTTAAAAAAGGAGAATCAAGTGCCAATCTCTTTCAGCCTTTTAGATATTATAGACATATTAATCATTGCTTTTATCTCCTACCACATCATTCTTTTAATCAAAGATACCCCGGCAGTACAATTAATCAAAGGATTAGTTATTCTTTTTATTGTATCCTTTATTGCTGATCAGCTCGGCCTTAGGACTATCAATTGGCTTCTAAAAGGGGCCATGGCCATGATGGTTGTAGCCCTGCCTATAATATTTCAACCAGAAATAAGAAGAGGATTATTGAAGATGGGGAAAAGAGGATTTTTTATAAATACTTCTTTTTTACACAAGGAAGTTGATAAAAAGATTGAACAACTAATAAATGGATTGGTTATGGTAATGCCCATGCTTTCTAGCAAACACAAAGGAGGTTTGGTGGTTTTAGAGAGAGAGGTTGGGTTAAAGGATATTTTAGAGACAGGCATTACTTTGAATAGTGAATTTTCTCCCGAATTATTATATTCAATATTTATGCCCGACTCCCCTTTACACGATGGAGCTGTCATTATTAAAGGGGATAAGATAGCAGCGGCGAATTGTATTTTACCGTTAAGCGAGAGGATGGACATTAGTAAATCTTTAGGTACTCGACATAGGGCAGCTTTAGGGTTAAGTGAGCAGACAGATGCTTTAATAATTGTAGTATCAGAAGAAACAGGAAATATATCCATCGCATTAGATGGAAAGATTACCCGACCTATGGAGCCTCAGGGGTTAAAAAAGATGTTAACACATCTATACCAACCTAAAACAATCTCTGAATTTGGTTTTTGGCGGACAGAGGATGAAAAAAAATGAAAGAATTTAAAAATTGGTTTTTAAACAATATCGATATTAAATTACTTTCTTTATTTTTAGCGATTATTCTGTGGTTATATATAGCAGGTGGGGAGAACCCCATGGTAGAGAATTTTATCGATATATCTCTTACTCAAACTAATCTCAGCGAAGACTTAGCGATAAAAGAGTTTCCCACAAATGTAAGTGTAGGAATCAAAGGGCCTAAAAATATAATAAATAATATTTCTCCTAATCAAATTAGCGGGATAGTAGATTTTTCTGAAATTAACAAAGAAGGCCTATTTAAATTAGAGGTAGAAGTCGCTGCCCCTAAAAGAACACAAATCACCAGAATTATTCCTTCAGAAATAAAAGTAGAAGTCGAAAGAATTTTGACTAAAGAGGTAGAAGTTGAATATAGTTTAATAGGAATTCCTGAAAAGGGTTTCTCTTTAGCTGACGAACCCCAATTTAATCCTCCTAAGGTTAAGATAATTGGTGCTCAGAGTGTATTAGAAAGTGTAAAGCAGACAATTTGTGCTATTGATATTTCTGGAATAAAAGAAGATCTAAATAGAAAAATAGAGGTGAAAGCAGTAGATGTAAATGGAAACGAGATTAGAGGAGTAAAGATCGAACCAAATATAGTCGAAGTATCAATTTCTCTGACACGTGGGTATCCAGAGAAACAATTACCAGTCAAGCCAAGGATAATAGGAAAACCAGCTCCAGGTTACTATATTTCTGAAATATTATCTAACCCCGATGAAATAAAGATTTTTGGTGACTATTCTAAAATAAATAGTATTGAGTTTTTGGAGACCATTCCCATAGATGTAAGCGGAATTACTAAAACATTATCCGTAAAAGTTCCTCCTACTTTAGATGAAGGATTGAATATAGCGGAGGGTGAGGTTGAACTGATAGAGGTATCCATACAAGTTAAGGAAGCTATAATTGATAAAATTCTAAAAAATATTCCAGTTTTACCTCAAGATATATCTCCCTTTGTATCTTGTGAAATTAGACCAGAGGTAGTAGACATAACTGTTGAAGGAAAAAATATTCTAGTTGACAAATTAGAAGCACAAGACATAAAAGCTTTTGTGATGTTTACGGATAATTTTAGGGTAGAGCAGAAGGTGAAAGTTCAAGTAGATCTTCCCGAAGGTATTTCTTTAATTAAGATTGAACCGGAAGAAGTAACAGTATTGATTAATAAATAGAATTTATAATTTTCCAATTCGCCAATTCCCCAATACGCCAATTGGTAAATCGGATAATTGATGAATTGGTGAATTAATATCGAGGTAAAATATGAAGAAATTATTTGGAACTGATGGGATAAGAGGGATTGCCAACAGGGAGCCCATAACTGCAGAGGTGATCTTTTATATAGGAAGAGCCGGAGCATATTTATTCAAAGATGAGACCGACCCTAAGATATTAATCGGTAGAGATACGAGAATTTCGGGGGATATGTTAGAAGCTGCTTTAATAGCAGGAATATGTTCAATGGGTGTAAATGTTTTAAGAGCGGGAATAATACCTACCCCCGCGGTGGCTTACCTAACCAGAATTTACAATGCTAATTGCGGTGTAGTGATTTCTGCTTCTCATAATCCCTTTGATCACAATGGCATCAAATATATCAGAGGGAATGGTTTTAAGTTTTCTGATTCAGAAGAAGAAGAGATAGAGAGAATATATTTTGAAAATCATTCAAAAGATGAATGGCCTACTAAAAAAAATATTGGCAGAGTAGAAGAATTACCTGAAGGAGAAGAAAAATATAATGATTACATTAAAAATACCCTTCCCCCAAAATTTACCCTTAAGGGATACAAAATTGTTTTAGATTGTGCTAATGGTGCTTCTTTCATGATTGCCCCCAGTGTTTTTACAGAATTAGGAGCCGAGATAATTACCATACACGATAAACCTAACGGTATTAATATAAATTATAATTGTGGTTCGGTACATCCTGCTTCTTTGAGAAAAGAAGTTTTAAGGCAAAAAGCAGATTTAGGTTTTTCTTACGATGGAGATGCAGACAGGGTTATCGCCGTAGATGAAAAGGGAAACATTGTAGATGGAGATCAAATAATGGCAATTTGTGCTTTAAATCTTATCAAGAAGGATCAGTTGCCTAACAAAACAGTAGTAACTACCTTGATGAGTAATATTGGCTTTGATAGGGCTATAGAAAAAGCAGGAGGAAAAGTTATTAGAACTAATATCGGTGACCGTTACGTATTGGAAATGATGAAGAATGTTAAGACAGTATTGGGAGGGGAACAATCAGGACATATTATTTTTTCGCAATATAGTACTACCGGGGATGGATTGTTAACTTCTCTACAACTTATGAAGATTCTTCGGGAAGAAGAAAAATCCCTATCTGATCTGGCCTCAGTAATGGAAAAATATCCTCAGATTATTTTGAATTATGAGATTAAAGATGAAGAACAATTCTTTAAAAATCTTTGCATAAAAAAATTTATTGAAGAAAGAAAAAAGGAACTTGACGGAAAAGGTAGAATTTTTGTTCGAGCTTCTGGTACCGAACCGTTAATTAGGATATTATTAGAAGGAGAAGATGAGGATAAATTAGAGAAAATGTCTCAGGATTTAAGAAAGGTAATTGAAAAAGAAGATATTTAA
>JBAUBA010000050.1:0-2507 GCA_049676265.1 Atribacterota bacterium | reverse complement strand
GCCTTAATTTAAAAAGCCTCTTAAGCTGTCCTTCAAGTCTTTCTATAAAATCATAACAGACTTATTTCTGTTTTTATCTCGGCAAAATGATATAATATCTTCAAAATTTCAGTTATTGCTGGTTATGCGTTATTTCTCAACAACTTTCTCCACAGCTTTCTGTTTTTCGGAGTTTTAGGGCTGACAAAATCATTGCAGTGGCACACCCAACTCCGCTTTCCACCGTGATTGCGTTCATAGAGCAATTGAGCTGACATGCTCCACATTCCATACATGCCTCAAATTTTACAATTTTAGCTGTATCTTTACCCGGAGTGAATACACCGTGAGGGCACAGACAGTACTGCACATACCACAATTGATACACAGTTCGGGTTTGTATTTCAGGGTATTAATTGCCTTCCTTTGGACCTTTTTCTTTAAAAATTTTGTTAACATTTTATTATGACCTCAATTTAATTAAATACATGACTATAGAAAAAATAATCCCCGAAATAAACATCGCTGCAAGAATAGGGATGTAGGTAAAAATTTCACGCCTAACGCCGGTTCTGGAAGTAAATGTGGTGGAGCCTGTGAAATTCAGAGCCAGAAAGGCTACTACGGGAGTCATGATCAGCATATTAATCAACGTTTCCCATGCAAGTGCCCAACCAAAGATGCCATTCTTCAAATAGGCTGGTAAAAAATAAATCATCATTACTGCTACACCACCAAGTAATAATCCCTTTGTGATGAAATCACAGGTTGGGATCCATGGCAACAGAATGGGAAATAAGACAAGCCCGGTTATCAATATCCCCAAAATCTGTAATGATTTCCAAATTTCTCCGGTAAAAAGGCCTATCAAAATAACGATTATCGCAATAAATAAAAAAGCCATGATTTCAACCGGGATTAGCTCCAAACGATCTCTTAAATTGAATCTTACCCTGCGCATTTCAGCAGTGGCAGTTCGCGTTTTTAAGTAATTGGGAAAATCAGAGCTACATACAGGGCCATACTCTACTTTAAATCCCGAGCGTTTCCCTACCTCATGAGCACAAATCCCCGGGGCGCCCAGTTGTGGAAGTATAATCGAACGGTGATTGACAACTTTGGAAAGTTCAGTCATCTCGATTCGGTGCACTAACTCATCAGTACCGAAAGTCCCCTCTCCAGCAGCACACCAAACATTAACACCTCTGGTGTCTAACACCAGAATGTAACCATCTATTCCCTTTAAAGAGGACCGCAATGCATCAAAGCTCAAAGTATAATTTGCACTTGCAAAGACCAGTGATTCTTGAGTGGGATTACCTAACTTGTATAATCCTGGTTTGACCCGACGATGGTTCCTGCGCCATCCAAAACGCGCTAAAAAATGATCCCAATGATTTGCTAAGGTAATGATACTATCACAAACATAAAATTCTGTTTGTTTTTCCTCTATTTTCATTTGAATTTCCATATTCTTATATTTCAATTTATTTTCCTTTTTTCTTAGCTTTTATAAGTTATTTTTATTAGAATTCTAACCACTATTATTTTATTTTAGAATAATAGAATATTTCAGGAGGTTCAAGTGAGAACCTTTGGCGGTTTTTTCGGCAGGAATGTTATCATTGGCATACTTGGCAGCCTCGGGAAGCAGGTGCTCTCCCGAATCCTCAATCACTTGACTCGCAGGATGAGCCGCCAACTAGGATATTTCAATTTCCGGATTTTGCCTGCGCAGTTCCGCCGCAATGGCTAGATCTCTTATGATGTGTCCCAAACCCAATGATCCGCTTAAATACAAAATTCTTTTTCGTTCCATTCTCACTCACCCCTCCAAGGTCAATTTTATATGTGACAAAGGACGGTTTTTTGTCACACTTTAATCCTCGATACTATACCTCGATTAATACCCAAAGCCTCAACTATCCGGTTAGGAAACTTTTCAGACTCCATCAGACCCCATAGGTTGTCCTCTAAAAGTTACCGAATTATTGAGCTAGTACATGTGTCCCTATTTATTCCAATATTTTATTTGTTGTCAGATCTTAGAACTCCTGCATGAGCAAAATTTTCCAGTTCCATTTCCCTGATAATAATTCTTACTGCTTCTTTAGGGCAATTTAAAGTTTCTGTAACCGCATCGGTAACTTTTCTCACCATTTCCCGCTTCTGTTCCACAGTTCTTCCTTTTAGTAATTCTACTTGTAAAATAGGCATAAATAAAACCTCCTTTCTTTGATAGTCATAATAATCGATAAGATAGAAATCAATGTCTTACAAATAGTAAAATATAGTGCAATTAGACAATCGATTAACTGGTTGCTAACCTTTCATAAAATAAGTTGCTGAATTGTTCTAAAGGTTAAAAAATTAATAGTGCCATTATCCGATCTATTCTTCCTTCCCAATATATTTTTTCATAAGCTCTTTTGCCTTACCTAATCCTTCGTCTGTTAGATATACTGATTTTACACGTTTATTTCCATCAATATATCCTTCCTCATTTAATTCATCTAGGGCGTCAAAAG
>JBAUBA010000049.1:0-2300 GCA_049676265.1 Atribacterota bacterium | reverse complement strand
TTGTAAATAATAAAGTAATTGACCAATTGACCGATTCACCAATTAACCAATTAAATTATTGTTTAGTTGTTAGTAGGACAGGCGTCTCGCCTGTCTATGTAAATGTAGGGATTCGATTCATCAAACCCGCTCCCTGCTAAGTTTTTCTTGACCAACAAGATAGAGAGATGTTATTCTTTATAGGTAAAAAATAGATAATGAGTGGAGGGGTGGCAGAGTGGCCGAATGCACCGGTCTTGAAAACCGGCGATACGAAAGTATCCGTGGGTTCAAATCCCACCCCCTCCGCCAAATTTTATAACCATTGTAGGAGCACGATGTACCGTACTATAAAAAATAGTATAAAAAAACTTGACATTAATTTATAATGTGATATAATTTCTCTAATTTGAAAACTATCGAGTAACAAAACAGATAGCTTTTTCATTTTAATACCTCCTAAACTCGCCTTACTCAGTAGAGCAAGGCGAGTTTTTTTATAAAAGGAATATGGGGATAGTGCTCTATTTCTATTTCCATCCTCTAAAACACTTTTTTAAACGGTGACCCAAACATATGTGAGGTCGAGCCACGGTAGCGGCGACGCGTTTTGCTTGGAAGTAAATCCTTTATCTTTATAACATCCCTTTATAATTGTATAATCTTAAGCTGTTTATAATTACAAGTACAGTAACTCCGACATCGGCAAAAATCGCTAAAGCAAGATTACTCAAACCAGCAATTGCTAAAAATAAAAACAGAAACTTAACCGATACAGCGAAAGCAATATTAAATCTTATTTTTCCAACACACTTTTTCCCCAATCCAACAAGATAGGGTACCATATTTAGGTTATCGTTCATCAGCGCAATATCAGCATTTTCAATGGCAACATCTGAACCAATTGCTCCCATGGCAATCCCCACCGAAGCAGCGGCAAGAGCCGGTGCGTCATTTATCCCGTCACCTACCATAGCCACATGTTTATACTGCTGGATGAGTTTTGACAATTCTGTAACTTTTTCATCCGGTAGTAGTTCGGCTCTGACCATTTTTATCCCTAATTTTGAGGCAACAAATTTCGCAGAAGATTTATTATCCCCTGTTAACATAACTGGAACAATTCCCAATTTTAAAAGACTTTTTACAAGTGGTTTGCTCTCTTTTCTTATTTCATCAATCACGCCAATTACACCCTTCACTCTTTTATTATCGCTCATAACGATGGTTGTTTTTCCCTGTTTCTCAAATTCCTCTACCTTCTTAAAAACTTCTTCTGTAACATGATGTTCCTCTGAAACAAACTTAAGATTTCCCAGACAATGATGCTTATCAAAACAGACCGTACATTCACCCTTTAATCCCTTTCCCGGTACTGCCTGGAAGTTGGCAAATAGATGAATCTTGACCTTTTCCCCCTCTACTTTTGCCAGGATACTTTTTGCAATAGGATGTTCTGAAAAGACTTCCATTCCGGCAGCACATGCAATCACTTCCTCTTCAGTAAAACCATTGAAGGGAACAATATCTGAAACAACCGGCACCCCTTTGGTTAAAGTTCGGGTTTTATCAAAAGCAATAGCCTTAATTTTCCCTATCTCTTCTATAAATCTTCCACCCTTTATCAAAGCTCCTTTTTGAGTAGCGTTTCCAATAGCGGAAAAAATTGAGACAGGAGTAGAGATAACTAAAGCGCATGGGCAGGAAATAATAAGGAGGGTTAATGCCTGTGTGAACCATGGATCAAAAGGCTTTCCCAGAAATACAACTGGAATAAGAACAAGCAAAAGAGAAATAAATAGTACTGAAGGAGTATAAATTTTATCAAATTTTTCAATATATTTTTGAGATACTGACTTCTTCTCTGCAGATTTATAGGTTAATTCAATGATCTTAGACAGGGTTGTATCTTTTGCTTTTTTGGTAACCCGTACTTCCAGATACCCCTGACGGTTGACCGTGCCAGCATATACAAAATCGCCAATATGTTTATTCCTGGGAAGGGGTTCTCCCGTGATAGTCGCTTCATCAACCAGAGAACTTCCCTCGATAACTTCTCCATCTAAAGGAATCTGGTCCCCCGGCTTTATTGTGATAACTTCCCCAATTTTTATATTCTCAATGGGAACCTTATCTTCCTTCCCTTTTATTTGCGCTGTCTTAGGAGTCTTATCAATCATCTCTTTTAAAGCCGTTTGACTTCTCTCTATCCCGAACTCTTCTAGGGTATCTCCTAGAGCAAAAAGAACGACAATGATTACCGCTTCTTCGAACTGCTGGAGATACACTGCCCCAAAGGTGGCTATGGTCATTAAAAAATT
>JBAUBA010000048.1:0-4711 GCA_049676265.1 Atribacterota bacterium | reverse complement strand
ATTAAACTATAGCTATTCTTTTTTAATCCTGCTGTTTTTGTTTCTATCCTGCTATTTGTAATCGAATCATTAAATTTTTCTTTAAATAATTCTACAATTTCTTCTGGTTTCATGTGTTCCATTCTCTACCACCTTTTCTCTGGTATTTCGTATATCGTATATCGTATTTCGTATCGAGTATTGCGTTAAAGAAATTAGTATTTAGGTGTAGGGGTACAATGAATTGTGCCCTTCTTTTATAATCCACAGACAGGCGAGCCTATCCTCGTGAAAACGGGGAACGCCAGTCCTACGCGAATAATCTTCTGAGCACTGAATTCTAAATTCTATCTCTTCTTTTCTTCACTATATACTATATACTATATACGCGATACGAAATGTTATTTCACTGAAGTAACTTTCATACTTTCTCTTAACTTTTCCAACTTGATCCATGCTTGCAACACGCCATTTATTATAGCTTCCGGTCGGGGAGGACATCCTGGAACATAAACATCTACCGGTATAACTTTGTCGACAGAGCCTGAAAGATTGTAGGAGTTGTAAAACACTCCTCCACTTGTTCCACATGCACCGACTACTATTACTGCTTTAGGATCAGGAGTTTGTTCATATACACGTTTTACTCTATCGAGCATCTTATTGGTGACTGGACCGGTAACCAATAATACATCTGCATGCTTAGGACTGCCTACTAACTTAATCCCAAATCTTTCTAAGTCGTACCGGGGAGTTAGTCCTGCTACGATTTCAATATCACAACCATTACAAGAACCTGTATTTAGATGAAAAACCCAGAGAGATCTTTCAAAATATTTATTTAGTTTCACTTTATCCCCTCACCCCTACCATAATTAATATTACCGCAGTTATTACAATTATCCACCCGGAATATTCATTTATATTTCCGGTATGCATTTTTACTAAAGGATTATAGTAGCCTTTTAATGCTTCCGTAAACCCCCAATAGATGTGGCTTGCACTTAAATGAGAACCCTCTTTACTTTCTTCGGGATTACCGGAGATAAAAGGTTTATCCTGTTCGGTATTTTTTTTATAACTATCTTCGCCTTTATTTCTGATAAAAACTACGATGCTCCCAATCACCAATACAACTATTATCCAAATTATTGCACTCCAAAAACCACTGCCTGTTTCTAACAATCCTAACATTTCCTACATACCTCCTAATGCTGTGCCGGTATATTGCAATTGTTCTATTAAAGACATTACTGCGGGATGCACTAAATTTTTTACTATTAAATTCGGGAATAATCCAAAGAATATTATGATACAGGATAAAACGGCCATAGCAAAGACCATACTGCGCGGAACTTCCTTAACTTCTTTAAATTGAGGTAATTTCGGACCTAAAAACGCACTATGAAATACTTTAACAAATGATGCTAAAGTTAAGATGCTAACTACCATGGCTATTATAGAAAGCAAGGGGTTAAATCTATAAACAGATTCATAAATTAAAAGTTTGGAGGCAAAACCATTTAAGGGAGGAAGCCCGGCAATAGCTGCCGCTCCAATAATAAAAAAGATGGTAGTATATTTCATATAATGAGCTAATCCGCCCATCTTATTAAGATCTCTAGTCCCTGTCCTAAAGAATAAAGCGCCGGCGGTTAAAAATAACAATCCTTTATACATAGCATGATTCATAATATGAAAGATACCACCTTCCATAGCGGTAATTCCATATTTTTGTAAGGCAACTGGGTTAGCTAATACTGCTAATCCTACTCCTACTCCCAGAAACATATAACCTGTCTGAGAGACAGCATGATAAGCCATCAATCTCTTTATATCTTTCTGGATAATAGCCATT
The DNA here is from genome assembly GCA_049676265.1 of Atribacterota bacterium. Lineage (GTDB taxonomy): Bacteria > Atribacterota > Phoenicimicrobiia > Phoenicimicrobiales > Phoenicimicrobiaceae > Sediminicultor. Next base: position 2,874 of record JBAUBA010000048.1, on the reverse strand, counting down.
GTAACACCGATAAACATAGATAAAAGACCAAAAATGATAATGATCCAGCCTACGGTTAAAGTATTCATAGTAATATTGTATAAAGAAAAGATTATTCTAAATAAAGCATATAGACTGGCCTGGCTGGCAGCAACCAACATCATAGTGATTGGTGCAGGTGCTTCCGAATAAGCATCCGGTGTCCACATATGCATCGGTACCGCTCCTGCTTTCATAGCCAGGACTGGTATCAAAAGACCTAAAGCAATCTTGTCTAATTGTGAGTACTTAATTACACTGGCTATAGCTGCAAGATTAAGAATATCATACTGTCCATAAAATATTCCTACGGCGAATAAAACCATAAGAGCAGATATTGAACTAACTACCATATATTTAAACCCCGCTTCTGCCGGTTCACCAAAATCAATTCCTCTGAAAGAAATTAGGGCAACAGAAGCAATAGAAGCAATTTCCAGGAATACAAAGAAGTTAAATAAATCACCGGTAAATTCCATTCCAAACACACCCACAGTTAAAAGCAGTAATAGAGAATAATATTTATCAAGTCCGCTATGCTGTTTCATAAAAACTAAAGAATAAACTGCTCCTACAAATGAAACAATTGCAGTAATCAAGCCCATAAATATGCTCATTGCATCTATCTGAAACATAATCCTGATGGGGAATTTCAATCCTGAAGGCAAAGTCAGGGAAGGAGATGTTGCGCCAAAGACATAAACTTGAGGACCAACTGTTAGTATTTTAATCGCTAACGCAATAGTCAAAATTAAACTTATACTTAAAGCAAAGGTGGTAAGAGTCCCCGTAGCTTTTTTGTTTATCCGACCGATAAGCGGAACCAAAAAAGCTGCTAATAGAGGTATAACTATTATTAATATGGGAATATGATTCGATAGATTCATCCTCTCAACCTCCTTACCTGGTCTGTATCCAAGGTCCCGTAGTGTTTATAAATCATCATGGCAACCGACAATATTAGGGCGGTAGTTGCGATACCTATAACTATACTGGTAAGAGTCAGTGCTTGAGGAGTTGGCAAGACCATTGCTTGTCCGGAGGGTGCCTGGGTATAAATGGGGGCAATTGCTCCTTTTCTATAACCTAAGGTAATTAAAAATAGATTTACACCATTTTCAATTAAAACAACACCGATTGCAATTTTGATTAAATTCTTCTTAAACATAAGAGTATAAATTCCCAATCCAATAAATATTACTACTGCAACATAAGGTAAATTGCCTATCATTTTATGAATTCTCCTTCTTCTTAGTAAATTCCGCTCCACTAGCCATAGTTAAAATAATAACCCCGAAGGCAGATAAAACTTCTAATCCAACGGCAATATTCATCAGCGGAATTACTCCTCCAGTATTCATATCACCTGGATTAACTCCGATTACGGCAGCGTTACCGAACCAACTACCGCTGTTGGCTAGAAAGTTATAAAAAAAGGTAATTCCTAATCCGGAAAAACCCAATACTATAAAAAAAAGTAAACCAAAGTTTTCAAAAAGTGAGAAAACATCTTTTTTGAGAAATTTCGTGGAGTTTAAACTACCGTAAGAAACCAATAGTAAGGCGAAAGCAGAGCCTACTACAGCACCTCCCTGAAAGCCTCCCCCTGGAGTAAGGTGACCGTGTGCTATTATATAAAAACCAAAAATAATAATGAAACCGTACACAAAATTAGTAACAGTCTTTACTATCCTGGACATCTCTTTCATTTTTTAACCCCCCTGAACAGAGCTACAACTCCCACAACAGCGGTAAAAAGAACTGTAGCTTCTCCTAAGGTATCAAAACCTCTATAATCAAAGACGATGGAAGTTACTACATTGTTTGTTCCGGTCTCTCTCTGAGCATTTTCAATAAAGTAATCATCCATCTCGCTAAAAGCAGGTTCTCCAAATGTTCTCATGTTTACAGCGCTAACCATCAAGAAAGAAAAAAATATTATAAAGGCGATACCAAAAATAATTTTTTTCATTTTATCCTCCCCTATCTAGTCCCTCTAATAGCAAAAATAAATATTGCCATAGTCAATCCTGCTCCGATAGCTGCTTCGGCTATGGCTACATCAGGAGCATGTAAAAGGTAAAATTCTAATGAAAGAAGCAAACTGGCTACCGACAAGGCAATTATTGAGGGCAATAATTTTCTAAAAACTACCGCTAAAAAGCTGGCAATTATCATCATTACTAAGGTAGAAATATGGATTATCTCAACAAAGGAACTCATTTTAATTTAGCCTCCTTTAATTCGTCAATTACTGCTTGCTTAGGCATTACTCCACTACGATGAGCTGCTCGGGCAATAGCATGGGCCCCCGTTGGGTTGGTAATTACCAAACAGACTAATGCCACAATAGTATGAAGAGCAAGGACTATAAATTTTGAATCTCCGGTAACATTCAACCGGGAAAAACTATAAACAATAACTGCTAAAGAAGTAAAGATTGAGCCGAAAGTTGTCGCTTTAGTTGCAGCATGAAGTCTGGTATAAACATCAGGAAATCTAAGAAGACCTATCGAACCTAAACAATTAAAAAATACACCTATTCCTAAAAAAATATATAAAAAAGTTAACAATGTTCCCATTACTCCTTAGGCCCCCCTTCTAAATATTTGGCCACATACAAAGTTCCAATATAGGATAGCAAAGCATAAACAATGGCAACGTCAACATAAATGACTTCTTCGTAGGCTGCTCCTACGAGGATCATCCCAGCTACCACTAAAGTATTTATGGTATCCAAAGCTACTATTCTATCAGGAACAGTGGGCCCAAGAATTAATCTAATTAAAGAAAAGAGCATAAATAATAGCAATAATCCTCCTGGAATAATAAAAATTTTAAAAAATTCGTTCATTC
>JBAUBA010000047.1:0-1683 GCA_049676265.1 Atribacterota bacterium | reverse complement strand
TTAAAAAAAAGTTGCTGTTAAAGTGTGAGAAAATAAATTTTAAAAAATTAACCGAAGATTTAAAACCTTTTCTGTTTTACCCCTCCGAGGCTGAAAAAATAAAATTATTTCCTGATTTTATTCAAACGAAAATGCTTAAATAAAAGAAGATAAGAATAATATATATACTTTTTTATTTTTTTTAATTTACTTTTTCCCCTATGTCATTCCCACGAAAGTTGGAATCTATCTTCTCTTTTCCATCTAAATACCATTCACTAACAACCAATATACTTCGTAACTATTTTTTAAAAGAAAGAAGGGTTTTATAAACCTTTTGTCGTATTAATATTAAGATATAGGCAAATTGAAAAAGAATAATTCTTTTAACCGCGGATGGCGATTCAATAAGGTAAACATATATTATTAAAGCGTGACAAGGAATCATACCCCAAACACCCCTCCCTTTTTTTGGAGTTAAATATGGTACAAAATTTACTAAAAGAAATAAAAAACTGGGCTCGCAAAAATAATGATCTTGATTCCTTACTACTTGTCGGTTCTTACGCAAGCAATAAAGCTCATCAAGATTCCGATATTGATTTAGTTCTAATTTTCAATGACCCTAAAAAATATGTTAACAATTTAGATTGGATAAAAGAATTTAGCGAAATTGAAAGGTATAAAATAGAGCATTGGGGCAGAGTAACATCAATTAGAACTTGGTATAAAAACGGGATAGAAGTAGAATTTGGAATCACTTCTGCAGAATGGGCAGGAATACCAGTTGATAGTGGAACCTTTAGAGTAGTTTCTGATGGATCAAAAATTTTGGTAGATAAATCTAAGAAATTGGGACAGCTTTTACTGGAAGTTAAAAAAGTAAAATAAGAATTGGGTATGATTACTTGAACTAACATTGAATATACTTCGGGCTACACCGCTTACCCCTTAGGGTGTTGCGCTCTTCGGTCGGAACGCCCTGCATGCTAATACTGCAAGTTTGGATTCCACTTACTCAACTCCGCAGCTAACTCTACCCCAATATTTCCCTAAAAAGGTGAAAAACAGAGGAAAAGGAAAACCGATTTTTAGCTAAATAAGGTAGATAAGTATATATAGAATTATAGTATTATCAGTTTTTATAGGAAAAAATAGCAAGGCTTTAAAACGTAGAAAACATAAGGGCTTCTGCGTTTTTTTGTTATATGGGATGTTGGCGACACTTCTAAAATACGAAGAAAATAAGGTAAATTCGGTAAAAACCCTGAATTAAAATTTTTATTTGTAAGTCATAATGCCTATTGCAAATAAAGAGACATAGAACCCAACTTTCTATATAATTCAGGAAAAACGAGATTCGAGAGTTTTATCTAATAATATTTGACAAAGATTAATCTTTATTTTATAATAATTCGTATACGAAATATTATTATACAAAATATGAAAGAAACCGGGAGGAAATTTTTAAATGTCGAAATTCGAAAGTATTTCACAAATCATTAGCCTGAATAGAAATTTTAATAGAAGTTTGAGACATGAATTTCATGGTTTAATGCAGGATTCAGGTTTTACATTTCCCCAACTTTCTGTTATTTCTATATTGGCTAAAAACGGAAAACAAAAAGTAAGCGATATTAGTGAGAAAATGGGATTATCCGATAGTACTGTTTCAGGCATTTTAGATCGCCTCGAACAGAAGGG
>JBAUBA010000046.1:0-21958 GCA_049676265.1 Atribacterota bacterium | reverse complement strand
CTCTTCTCCGGCATAAATCTCCTGGAATATCCTTGTAATTAAATCTTTATCCCACAGACTCAATATCCCTTTGTTTACTTGTTCATCTTTCTCGATTGAATCAATTATTTTTACTAAACCTCCTCCGGGAGATAACATCTTAGTGGTAAAGGTTTTTATATCCGGTTTTATGCTTCTAAGTTCATCTACATTCTTTAAATTATTTTCTCTGGCTTTCATCAGGTAAAACAAAACGACAGCTGAAGTTAAATCCCAATCATTATTAAAGCCTCCGGCTGTTTTAAAATTCACAATTTCTTTCGGGTTTATTAAACCTTGGGAACCTTGAAATCCTAATATCTCTTTAAAATAAAATTGAACTGTTTGGCATACAGCTTTCATAAAAGAATCCCGTACATCTATTAGAACGCCGTCAATATCAAAGACCAGAGTATCTACCTGAGAAATTTTATCCAAAATCTTTTTATTCAAAATAATTTTTTTCTTGAATAAATAATCTGAATTTAGTTTTTCCGAAATTAACATTAATTAATCAACTCTTTCTTCACCTAGGGGTCAGGTCTCAACATTTGACATAACATTTTTAGCTATTTTATTTAGGAGTGAGTTATGTCAAATGTTGAGACCTGACCCCACTTGGTTATTCTAAATTTCTTATCTCTATAGAACGGGCATGGGCTTCCAATCCTTCTAATCTGGCAAAACTCGCAATCTTTTCACTGGCTTGTCCCAATCTTTCTTTATCATAGAAAATTATACTACTTCTCTTAGTAAAGTCTTTTACCGATAAGGGTGAAAAACATCTTGCTCCCCCGGAAGTAGGAAGAATATGATTGGGCCCTGCCCAATAATCCCCTAAAGCCTCCGGAGAATAAGCCCCTACAAATATTGCCCCAGCGTTTTTTATTTCTCCCAATATCTGCCAGGGACTTTCTATTTGTAATTCTAAATGTTCAGGTGCAAAACCATTGACAAACTCTAAAATTATCCCTTCATCCTCGGCAACAATTAACTTCCCTTTTTTATTTAAAGACTCTTGAATGATTTTTTTTCTATTTAAATTCTTTAACTCATGTTCAATCTCTTCCCTCACTTTATCGGCCAACAAGGAAGAAGTAGTTATTAAAATTGCCGAGGCTTCTACATCATGCTCAGCTTGAGAAAGTAAATCACAAGCTAAATATCGAGGATTAGCCTTTTCATCAGCCCAGATAAGGATTTCACTTGGTCCTGCCAGCATGTCTATATCTACCTCTCCAAAGACATTCTTTTTAGCCAAAGTTACATAAATATTCCCGGGCCCTACAATTTTATCTACTCTTCTTATGGTTTCCGTACCATAGGCCAGGGCAGCTATAGCTTGAGCTCCTCCTACCTTGTAAATCTCCGCTATACCCAATTCCCGGGCAGTAGATAATAAGTAAGAATTTATTTTACCATCAGAAGAAGGAGGAGTTACCACAACAATCTCTTTAACCCCTGCAATCATTGCTGGTACTGCTGCCATAATAAGAGAAGAAGGATAGGCAGCCGTTCCTCCCGGGACATACAAACCCACTCTCTTAATGGGATTCACTACTTGCCCCAAAATAATACCCTTTTCTTCTGTAGTAAACCAGGAATTTTCTTTCTGGTGCAGGTGGTAATTTTTAATCTTTTTTATCGCCTCTTTTATTACTTCCAATAAACCGTCACTTACGTCTTGACTGACCTTACCCCATTCCTCTTTACTTACCAGCATTTCTGAGGGATTCAGTCTTGCTCCATCATACTTTTCCGTAAACTCAAAAAGGGCTTTATCTCCTTCCTTTTTCACTTTTATTATAATTTCTCTCACCTTATTTTTAATATCATCTGTCAGGTTATCTTCAGAATACTTATGCCTGCAGACCTCTTTTATTTTTTCCTTATTTTCTCTCTTTAAAAAAATGGTCTCCATCTCTATCAATTTTTAATCAATCCCTTCTTTTGCAATATTTCAGATATTTTTTTAGAAATTTATTTTAGACAATCATTCTATTTATTTCTATGTGCTCTATGCCCTTACCATTCTGCAATTTTATCTGACTCCAAGGATATAAAATTTTTAATGTCCTGCGAAAGACCGATAACTCTTTTATGTTTAGTCTTATAACTAATTCGATTAACAATAAGCTGAGCGCTAAGAGGAATTATTTCATCAATGATTGTAAGCTTATTTTCCTCTAAGGTACGTCCGGTAGAGACTATATCAACAATCATATCTGCTAAACCTACCTGAGGGGCTAATTCTACAGAGCCATAGAGCTTAATTAATTGCACATATATTCCTTTTTCCTTAAAGTATTTTCCAGCAATATGGGGATATTTAGTAGCCACTTTTAAACGGTGTCCGTTATTTTTATAATATTTTTCTTGCTTCCCTCCCTCTAAAGCAGCTACTACCATTTTGCACTTTCCAAATTTTAAATCTAAGAGTCGATAAACATCTTTTTTTTCTTCCAATAACACATCCTCCCCCACTATCCCAATATCTGCTGCTCCACATTCAACATAGGTGGGGTTATCTTTGGCTCTAGTAATAATAAATTTAACCTTTTCTCTCTGGTCAAAAAATGTCAACTTCCTGCTTATTTCTTTACCACCTTTTAAATCTATCCCTATCCTCTCAAATAATCGGATAGAAGGTTTCAATAATTTTCCGCTGGGTAAAGCAATCACCAAATAATTAGTATTGTTTTCTCTATTCATAATTTATGATTTCCTCTTTTCCGGATACTACTTCAACTCTTTTGATTTTATTTAATCGATTATCATCTACTATCAATATATATTTTATTCCTTTAGAGTGAGCATATTTCAACACCTCGGCAAACTTTCTCTTTCCTACCTCCAGCTCTACAATCAGCCCCTTTTTTCTCAGATCTTTAGCTACCACCAGGGCTTTTTTAAAATTGTCTTCATTGTTTTGGTAATATAGCAAATACTGCTCAGGTCTTTCTAAATTTAGTGAATTTATATCCTCTCTCTCTAAGGCCATTATTAGTCTTTCTAATCCGATGGCAAAACCAGTAGAAGGTATATTTTCTCCAAATTTTGAACAAAGGTTATCATATCTCCCCCCGCCACAGACTGGAAACCCTAAGTAGTCGGTATAGCCTTCGAATATAATCCCGGTATAATAATCAAAATCACGTATAATCCCCAAATCAATCAGAATATATTCTTCCAATCCGTAATCCCCTAAAAGATGATAAACCTCTTTTATCTCTTTTAAAGCAGATACCGATAATTTATTGTTTATTATCTTCTCCACCTCTTCTAATACTTCTTCTTTCCCCCTTAAGGTGGGCATCTTCAAAATAAATTCTTTTTCCTCATCTTTCATATCGGAAAAAGATAATATTTTTTCCAGTAATACAAAATTTTTATTTAAAATTACTTCTTTTATTTTTTGTTTTCTTTTTTCTTCAATTTTTATCGATTGCATAATTCCATTAAATAAATTGATATGACCTATGTCTATAATAAATTTTCTAAGCCCGCTATTCTTCAAGCTCTCCACCGCTAAAGCAATGACCTCTGCGTCCGCCTCTTTGCTGTTTACCCCTATTAGTTCTACCCCTGCCTGGCAAAACTCTCTTTGGTTCCCCACTATATCATCATACCTAAATACATTCCCTATGTAATACAATCTTGATGGTTTTGGCTCCAGCTGAATTTTAGTCGAAGCTACTCTGGCGATAGAAGTAGTCATCTCAGGGCGAAAGGCAATAATATTTCCTTCTCGGTCAAAAAACTTAATCATCTCCTTTTTCATCATTGAACCTGCACCCTTTGCCAGTGTTTCATAAAATTCAAAAGTAGGAGTAATTATCTCTTGGTAACCCCATTGGGTAAAAATCTTACTTATTCTATTTTCTAATACTTTCTTCTTTAAAACTTCTCCTGGCAACAAATCATTTAAACCTTTAGGAATATTCATCTACTATAACCTCTCCCTTAACCCTTGTCTTTTTCTAAATTTCATTTTCATTCTTTATTACGTTAAAGTATTAACGAGTGAAATTTAGAGAAATTTTAACATTGTTTTAAAATTATGTCAATAGTAACTTGCACGTTTTTTTATAAATTTGAGTTTTGTAGGTTTGTGGATTGAAGTTTTAAGAAAGATTAATCCTGAGAAAGAGTTGTAATGTATAATTCCTTAAAAAAAGAAGGAAGAAGGAGATTTGGGGGTGATATATAAATAGGAGTACTTATAAAAGCTCTTTTGAGCTTTTTAACGCTCGTATTTTCTGGTTAGAAGGGCTAGATTCTTTTCCATTTCTTTGGTAATATCTCCTTTTTTGTATCGCCATAGCCAATTGCCGCTAACTGTTCCCGGGAAATTCATCCTCGCTTCATTGCCAAGGCATAAAATATCCTGGAGTGGGATTATTACAAAATTTGCCTTTGACTTATAAACTGCTCCAATTAGTGTCCAGCAAACCTTTTCTCCACTCATTCCATTGGTTATGCCATAGTATTTTTCTAATATTTTTAATACTCTCGTATTTTTTGATTGTTTTAACTCCCTGTACCATCCCAACAATGTATCATTATCATGTGTTCCGGTATATAAAACGCAGTGTTTTTCATAACCGTCTGGTCTTAATTTTATAGGAGTTTTTTTATTAAATGAAAATTGTAAAATCTCCATCCCCGGAAAGCCGAATTTCTTCTTCATTTTATTGACTTCCGGAGTTATAAATCCTAAGTCTTCAACTATAACTGGCAGGTTCCCCAAGTGCTGTTTTACTGCGGAAAACAGTTCGTATCCGGGTGCTTTTATCCATTTGCCCCTCTCAGCTGTCTTTTCTGATGCATCCACTTCCCAGTATGCTTCAAACCCCCTGAAGTGGTCTATTCTGGTAATATCTACCTGTTCAAGTAGTTTCTCAAAACGTTTTCTCCACCACAGGAAATTATTTTTCTGCATACGTTTCCAATTATAGTGAGGATTCCCCCAAAGCTGTCCTGTTTTACTAAAATAGTCTGGTGGAACTCCTGCCACTTTTCGGGAATTGCCCTCATCACCTAAATCAAATAATTCAGGATGTGCCCATACATCACTACTATCGTGCGCTACAAAAATTGGCAGGTCCCCAATAATTTTTATACCGTTATAATTTGCATAATTTTTTAATTTGCTCCATTGCTTGGAAAAAAAATATTGCAGAAACTCCTGGTAACGTATTTTATCTACTAATTTGCTTTGATATCTTTCTACTGCCTGTTTCTCTCTGAAGGAAATATCTTTATCCCAGCGGTTCCGCGCTCTATTATCGAACTGTTCTTTGAGAGCCATATAAAGGCAAAAATCCGACAGCCAATATTCATTTTCTTCTTTAAACTGCGTATAACCATAACCTTCTGCCAATTCATCAAACCGATTAAATGCTTTTAAAAATAGTTCATTTTTGAATTTAATTACCCTGGAAAATTCAACTTTGGTTTCTGCAAAGTTTGGGACATTCGTTACTTCTTCCACTTTTAGTAAACCATCTTCAATTAGTTTATCTACACTAATCAGTAAGGTATTTCCTGCAAAAGCAGAAAAACAATTATAAGGAGACCCTCCGGATGCAGGCGGATTGAGCGGTAATATTTGCCATAGTTTTTGATTTGCTTTTTTTAAAAAATCTATAAAATTATATGCTTCTTTACCTAAGTCACCGATTCCATACTCAGAAGGTAATGAGGTAAGGTGTAAAAGCACTCCGCTTGCTCTATTAAATTGCATTTTGGTTTACCATCTTTCTTGGTTGTTAAAAAATTTCTTATTTTTTATATAGTAATTCATAATAATCATTAATCATTCTATCTACAGAGAAAAATGTCTTGGTCGACTCTATACTTTCTTTCATCATTTCCAGCCATTTTTGATGGTGGTTATAATATGTAGAAATCACTCTTTCCAGTAATGTATCGTAAAGAGCTTTTGCATCTCTTTTATCTTGTTCTTCAACTCTTTCGGGTATGTTTACGTCTCCAATCGCCCAACCGTTAATACCATCTTTACAGGCTTCCGGCCACCATCCGTCTAAAATCGAACAGTTTAACACTCCATTCATCGCTGCTTTCATCCCGGACGTACCACTCGCTTCGTTCAGTCTTCTAGGGTTATTCAGCCAAACATCACAGCCTCTAGTAAGTATTTTTCCGATTTCCATATCGTAATTTTGGATAAAAACTACACTATCTGGATATTTTCTGGACATTTCGACTAAGTTTAACACGATTTTTTTACCCGTTGTATCTGCCGGATGTGCCTTGCCTGAGAAAATAATTTGAACTTTTCCATCTTTTAAATATTTTTCTAATCGTTTTTCGCCTTTAAATATTAAGTCACTTCTTTTATAGGAAGCAGCCCTTCTTGAAAATCCAATTAATAATGCATTAAGATTTAATCTAACTCCACATCGCTTCTCCACAAAATTGATTAGCTCTTTTTTTATTTCCCGATGATTATTCCATATATCATCTAAATTTAAAGATTTCTTTCTCATTCTTTCGTCTACCCATGTTCCCACATGAATTGCATTGGTTATCCCAATGATTTTTGATCTGTTCTTTATTTTTTCCCACATTTTATTTGCTGTTTGCCTATGTAATTCAGATACAGCATTCGATTTTCTGGATAATCTTAGTGCTGCCACAGTCATATTAAATGGTATCCCACCAATACGACTCATTTGTTCTACTGAGAAACCTAAATTCGCCCCCATATATACAAGTGCCTCTATCCTATGCTTTTCATTTCCTGCTTTAACTGGAGTATGGGTAGTGAAAACTACTTCTTTACATGTTGATTCCCGGGCTTTATCAAATGACATGCCTGCGTTCATTTTCTCATTCATCAGCTCTAATCCGGCTAAAACCGCATGCCCTTCATTAAAATGATAAATATCTACTGGAATATTTAGAGCTCTTAAAGCTCTAACGCCACCAATACCCAATACCATTTCTTGGGCTATTCTTTCTTCCGCACCTCCGCCATACAATCTTCCGGTAATCCAGCGATTACTATTTTCTTCTATATCAGTATCCAATAAATATAAATCCGCATTTCCAAAACAGTCAACTTTCCAAACTTTACAGCAGACATCATTTTGCCTAATCTTTACTTTTACTTTTGTTCCCGTATCCTTTAAAAAATCATAATCATAATCTCGGAAACAGTCATAAATATTTCCTTCTTTATCTATTCGCTGTTCAACATATCCCTGCCTCCACTTTATTCCCATTCCCACCACTGGCATATTATTGTCTTTTGCACCCTTTAAATAATCACCTGCTAAAATTCCCAACCCTCCCGAATATATTTTAAAGCTGTTATCTAATCCGTACTCCATACAAAAATAAGCAACTTTAGGTAACTGTTTTTTCATTTATTATTTCTCCTTATACAACCTGGAAAATATTATCCCTTCACTGACCCCAGGGTCAGACCGGAAATAAGCCATTTAGAGGAATAAAGAAAGAGGGCCATAACCGGGACGGCTACTAAAATAGAGGCAGCAGTAAAAGCACCCCACTCCACTCTGAATTGCCCAGCTAAAGTCCAGATCCCTAAGGGCCAGGTGAACATATTCTCTCTCTGTAACATAATTCGCGCCATAATCCAATCATTCCAGGCCATCATAAAATTAAATAAAAAGACGATAGCTAAAGCCGGGGTAGAAAGGGGCAGGATGATACGAAAGAATGTACCCATTTGAGAGGCACCATCTATCTTGGCTGCCTCCTCTAACTCCCGGGGGATAGTGTCATAATATCCTTTCAAGATCCAGATACTAAAAGGCACTGAACTAACCGAGTAAGCCAGGGCTAATCCTCGATAGGAATTAATAAGTTGAAACTTTACTGCCAGAATATAGATGGGTACAACTAACATAGCCGCCGGAATCATCTGCGTAGTAAGTAAGAAAAATAGACCAGGACCCCGGCCGGGAAATTTCCAGCGGGAAAAGGCATAAGCCGAGGTAGAAGCCAAAATAAGGCCGATAAGAGCTGTAGTTATAGTTATAGCCAGGCTATTCCAAAGCCACAACAAAAAGGGTTTTTCAAAAATAATTCTGTAATAACTGAAAAGCGAAGCATCCTTCGGGATAATAGCCAGAGAGGTAGAAAGTAAACGGTCACCGGGACGAAGCGATACACTGATAATACGCAATACAGGGTAGACCGCAATAACACAAGCAACTATTAAAGTTAGGTGAATCACCATCCTCTTAAATGGACTATCACCACGGCTCGGTGATATAAAAAACCGAGAAATATTACTTTGTTTAGTTTTATTTTTCATATTTATTCATATGCTCCTTTCAATCCATGGGTCGTTCGAATATAAACTGAAGCTATGATAAAAAGGACAATAAAAATTACCATAGCAAAGGCTGCAGAAAAACCGTAACGATGGTATTCAAAAGCTGCTCTAAATAAAGCGGTAACTAAAATATCGGTAGTTTCCAGTTCATTAGCATTAATCATATATGGAACATTAAAATTATTAAAAGTCCAGATGATGCCTAAAACAATTGCCGGGGTAAGTACAGGTTTTAGCAAGGGTAAGGTAATATTACGAAACTGCTGCCACCGGGAAGCACCATCAATCTCAGCAGCATCATAGAACTCTAAAGGAACGCTTTGTAATCCCCCCAGGATAATAACCATCATAAAAGGGATACCCAACCAGATGTTGGTAATACAGGCTGCAGCAAAATTCCAGAAGGGACTGACCATCCATTGAATTGGCTGCATCCCTATACTCTTTAACATTACATTGACAAAACCATATTCATAGTGAAATTCACCCTTCCAGGCTAATACGGCAATAATCTGGGGAACCGCCCAGGGGAAAACCAATAGAGTACGATAGATGCCCCGTCCCCGCATTTGGCGATTGAGTAGTAAAGCTAATCCCAGGCCTCCGGCCAGGTGAAAAACCACATTGACAGCTGTCCATAGGAGAGTACGAAAAAGCAAGGGGAAAAATCTAATCTGTTTTAATACCGGTTCGGAAAAGATTAATCCAAAATTTTTCAATCCCTGAGCCCAGCTTAAAGTATAAGTCCGAAAATGTCGTAGGCCCATATTGGTAAAAGCTAATCGCACTTCATAACCGATAGGATAGATAACCAACATAGATATGCCAAAGATTGCTGCTATCATTAACATATATGGCAGGGTATATTTACTCTTAAAGATTTTACCTAACACCAGGTAAACCAGGATCTCAAGAATTACAGTGCCCAAAATTATATAAAGCACCATACTCCCCAACTCTTTTAAAGTATTTACAACAACTTCGGCGGTTAAAGCTTCCATTCTATCCTCCCTTACCTTATTCGTACTATTTCACTTTAAAAAAAGATTACGAGGGACGAAAAAATCGTCCCTCGTCTTTGCTTTACTTGAATCTATTCTAAACTCTTTATACATGATTCAGCGCTTGACTGCATTAATTTAACAGCGTCTTCAGGAGACTTGGTATCAGCTAATACTGCTAACATTTCAGGTTTCATAGAATCCCAATTACAACGCATCTCTAATACTGTAGGCATCGGTGTACCAACTACCATCTGGTCAGCAGAACCTTTAAGAATAGGATCTTCAGTAATCAGTGGATCTTCTAAAGCTTCCTTTACAGCCGGTAAACGATTCAACAATTTGACCATCTCTATCTGTTTTTCTTTAGAAGATACAAAGGCAATGAAATCCTGAGCTGCTTTCAGTTTGTCTCCGGAAATACCTTTCACGAACATAAAGTATACTCCGCTGGTATAAGGTTTAGGCCACTCGCCGGTAGCAGAAACTTTAGGAATGCGGGCTACTCCTAAATCATCACCTAATGCACTAACATAACCACTTATTGACCAGTCACCGTTAATAATCATAGCAGCTTTTCCTTCTTTAAAGAGGGTATCAGCTCCATCATAATCACATTCTAGAGGCACAATCTTGGCAACAAACTTCATGTCATGTAAGAATTTTAGAGTTGCAATCATCTCTGGAGTGTTGAGGGTAGGAGTAACTCCGTCTTCGGCAAAAACTTTTCCCTTAAAACCTCCCAACCAGGGTACTAACCAGAAAGGTTCGGTCTGATTCCATACCAGGGCATAGTTCCCTCCGGTGGTCAGCTTTTTACCTACGGCAAACAACTCATCTGTATCTTTGGGTGCCTCTGCGATAAGTTTCTTATTGTAAAGAAGCATTAACTGGTTACCGTTGGAAATGGGAATACCCCAATATTTTCCTTCTAGCTTAACAGCATCCATAGCTGAGTCTACATATATATTTAAGTCAAACAGGTTATCGATTGCTTCAACAATATCTGCAGCTACAAAGGGACCGGCATGGTCACTTACGGTCCACAAAATATCCGGAGCAGCACCAGCCAGACTGGCAGTTAGAAAGTCTTCCCTCAAAACTTCTACATCAGTCTTTTTAACTAACTCAATTTTAATGTTTGGATTAGCTTTCATAAATTCTTCTACTAAGGATTTATTCCAATCTAAGGCTTCTTCACCTTCTTTAGTCCAAAGGATCAGATTCACTTCAGCGCTGGCTATGCAAACCAAACCCATCAACATTACTAACACTAATAAAACTGTTAAAAATTTTTTCACTTTATTTTCCTCCTCTAAATTTAAAAATTTAATAAAACACCCAATTAATTATTCCTAAATCTTTTTTACCACCTCCTTCTTTTTTAAAATTTCTAATTTTCTTGCATATGTTTGCCTTTAGGTAAATCACTACTTGGTTTACCTATTTAAGTTAAGAAAAATGATTAATATCATCAAAAAGAAATATTCAGAAAGATTTTTAGGAAGAGAAAATTCGGTGCCTTCAATAATATACCTTGCAAAATAGTATTCCAGAGAATCTGGAAAATCTAGTGACAGCCGAAAAACTTCTCTGTATCCTCATTTTAGATTTTTCCTCCTGACGATCCTCTTATTATCAACTGGGTGGACAGCTCTACCTTTAGCGGTTCTTTTTTCTTCCCCTCTATTAGTTGAACCAATAAACTGACAGCGGTAATCCCCATTTCATAAATAGGTTGTCGAATTGTAGTCAAGGGTGGTTCTATATGTGAAGCTAACTGAATATCATCAAAACCAATAAATGCAATATCCTCTGGAATTCTTAAACCTTTTTCCTTTACCGCCTTCATCGCCCCTATAGCATCTAAATCGTTAGCTACAAAGACTGCGGTGGGGAACAATGAAGATTCCAAAAGTTTATGCATTGCTTCATAACCACTTTCTTCAGTGTTGATGCTTTCCATAGTTAACTCGTTACCATATTCAAGATTATGTTCTTTTAACACCTGAAGGTAACCCTCAAATCTCTCTTGATTAAAAACAAAATCAAATGAACCACCAAGATAGCCGATTCTTTTATGTCCCAAATTAACTAAATAAGATACTGCCTGGTAAGCTCCTCCTTTATTATCCGCATCAACATAATTTGCTTCTTTATAATCTATTTTCCCGGTAAGCATATAAGGAAAGTTGTTCTTGCTTAGCTGGATAACTCCCTTATCATTTCTATTTACTCCCACCAGTAAGAGCCCATCGACACGTCGGTCATGGAATAGTTGAGAGTAATTGAATTGATGTTCGTTTATAAATAATAAAAGATCGTATCCTTCAATTTTAGCTTGATGAGTAAATCCGCGGAGAATCTCTGTGTAAAAAGGATTGCCAAAAGTTTTATCTTGAGGGGAAGGAATGATCAAACCGATTGTTTCAGCTTTATTGGTAGTGAGTCTTCTGGCTGTTGCGCTGGGATAATATCCCGTTTCTTTGATGGCCTTCATTACTCTCTCTCGAGTTGTTGGGGTAACTTTAGGGCTATTATTTATAACTCTTGAAACGGTGGCTTTAGATACGTTAGCTAATTGGGCTACATATTCGATGGTCTTTCTCATTTTTCACCTCGATAATGCAGATAATGTAAGCGGTTACATTTAGTATTAAAATAATATACTTTTTTTAAAAAAATGTCAAATCTTACATCCTACATAACAAAAAAACGCAGAAATCCTTATATTTTCTACGTTTTAAAGACTTAACATTTTTTCCTGCAAAAACTGATAATCCTCTAATTCTATATATTATTTATCTCCCTTATTTAGCTAAAAAACAGTTTTCCTATTTCCTTTTTTTCCCTTTAGGAGGTGCAAAATTGTTTTCCGTGCAAGGTGTATTTTTACTTGCCGTTTACAGCTATGATTTTTTCTTGGTTAACTCTATCCCTTCTTTAAGAGTAATCTTATTGAGAGTACTCTTAAAGAATTTTGGCTTTGATTTTAATATCATCCGGTTTGATATGGTCTATTTTGATTTTCCGGGTGGCTTCATCTAATGCATTTTCTAAGCTGGTTAGTTGTTCTTTTTTATCCATCAGTTTCATTATATTTTAAAATGCTTCTCTTTCAAACTCATTGCAGTTAGGACAAGCTCCATAATTTCTGAAGGTAATTGTTTATTTTGCCATTTTCTTTCTGCATCTACTGATTTACCTGCATTTTTTACGGCTTTCAAAGCATACAACGCTGCTCCCAAGGAATGGTCAGCCATATGAGTAGTTGCTACAGCGTGTCCAATGGAACGAGCAACTGCTATTATAATTGGGTTTGAAGATTCCCTAGCTACGGCATGTGCACTGACAGAGGCTTTTCTTGCTTCACCTACTGTTACTTTTTCTTTTCCCCATTCTTTGGCAACAGATAGTGCACGAATTAGCCGCTGGTCAATATTCTCGTCAATAAGAGATAATAGGTTTTCTGAACATTCCCTTGCCCATCTAATTAATTGATGATGATGGTCTTTGGTGAGTGGTCCGCCACGATGTACGGCAACAAATCGGTTATCTCGCATAATTATTACTCCAAGAATAAGAAAATTTTCTTTACTTTATTGAATTTATTCCTACCCAAACAAGTTAGTATATAGAACTTTCCGAATAATACTCGATATGTCAAAGGTCAAATCCACTTTTCTTAAAAAATAAATGATTAACGCAACTCTTCTCCGCTTCTTCGTATAAGAACATATGCGAAATACTTTCTTTTTTATTATCTCTGCCTAATAATTATATAGGTATTATATATGGAGAACAATAAAATAACTGCAAACATAATTAAAAGTATCCACTGGCTTGATTGAGCAAAATAACCCGCACTATTCACTGTAGTATAACCCAACATGCCCTGAGTATATATAGCAAAATATTTTCCCCATTTCTTCGTACCTTTTAATACTGTAAAAGTGATAATTAACATGACAGCAGTTAATATTTCAATAAAAATATGGAAAGAAATACTAATTGGAGTAGTGATTAATTCAGGAACATTCCCTGTAAACAGAAAAAAAATCCATTGAATTATCATTATCAATCCGATTATCAATGATGATATTCTTGCTACTTTTATTGTCTGATACCTCCTTAAAGAAAAAATGAAAGAGTGGGGTCAGTCTGCACAAGTTTATAGATTATTGGCTTTAAAGAAGTGATATCAAAATAAATAGATATCTGTCCCTATTTTATCTATATGACTTCTATATAACTTCCCCTCAATCATCATATTTGAATGCGATGTACTCAATAATAATACCATATACAATACCTGCCAGAAAACTCACAACATCATTAAAGCCTGTAGAACTATAAAAAGCAAAAGAAATGATTAAACCAAAAAGTGCACCTCGGCCAATTACTTTTGGCAGTTCCAGGTTTCCACCAGCTAACCCAATCACCAAACCCATAATCAATCGATTGTACCATAAAGCAAATAAAAAGTAAGCTTCGCTCTGAAAACCTGACCTTACATAGGCTCCAACAATACAAAACACACCCAAAACAGCTCCTGAAGCAATACATACTTTCATTCTTTTTATCAACATACTTATTCATCTCCTAATCTAATATTTATGAATCCAACCTAAAAACTTTGTTGAATAACCCAGTGTTTTTGTGGGGCAGTTATCTACACAATGGCCACAACCAACGCAACGCAAGTCGGTGACTGCTTTGCCGATTTGAGCCATGCTCTTAATATCAATTGACATAGGACAAGCTATATTGCATCGATTGCACTTGATACATTCTGATTGATTCGTCACGATTTTTTGCCCAACTAATTTCGACATTAGAGATAGAACTGTACCTAGCGGACAATAGTAACAATAACCTCTTCCCATAAAAGCTACCCAGAAAAACATCATCATCAATAATTCTGCGCTGAGGTATTTATAGGTTTCTACTTGACTGATTAGCTGAAATTTGCCGAAAACCTTTACTCCCAATAAAAAGAGAATCCACCAAATAGTAAAAAACAGCGATAATAAAAGAAATGCCCACCGTAATACTGTAAAAGCTTTCAGTGCACCTTTCGTCATTTTTTTCTTTTTCCCAATCAAAGGAAATGCCGGAGCAAATACTTCAGATGCAAATCCGTTAAACAAACACAGTGTCGAGCATTGCCATCGTCTACCAAAGAGCAGTGTACCCACTACGACAACAATGCTGGCACAAATATAAAATACAAGGGCAGCTGATATTCCTGCAGCTCCCCATATAGGATACTGGCTCAGATATATAGAAGATTCAGGGAATAAAATCTGCAAAGGTGTTGTCGTCCATGGCAGAGGCATGGTAAAAAAGTATATTTCTTGGTTATGAAGGAAAATCGGGGCTGCAATATGTACGACCAAAGCCGCACCAATGAAGCCTATCAGGTTTCTTTTTCTCATAGTTGAACGCTGAGAAGTTCCGATGATTCTCATTGTAAGAAAACTCCCTATCATGATAAATAGTGTTTTGATCCAATTTTCATAAAAGGACCAAAGCCATGTGATAAAAGCTGCTACTGAAGGATTAGCCTGGTTCACATAACCGTAATTTAATCCTGCAATAACAATAGCTAAAATTATATACGCCCCTAGAATCGTTTTTAAGATTCTAAGCTCTACCGTTTTATTTTTGTTGATCATGAGCATTTTTCCGCCCCCTGTCACAAATTTGAATTGGTCTGTGGTATCTACTCCTCATCCCAACGGTACTTTTTATTCTTCCGTAGCTTATCAAGATCACAATTCAAGCACAATCCATTATGACAGCATATCACTTCGCCACATTCAGGACAGCGCCACTTTTCCTCTTCCTTTTCCAGGTAACTTTCGATGCCATGCTCTTTAATGAATTTGAGGTTTTCTATCATGCTCATATGGTACCTGGTGCGATATCGCTTATCAAGGTCTTTCAGCCGACTACAGGGAAATTTTTCGCACTCATAGCAAAACCGAACCAGTCCTTTCCCGAGCAAATCACAATGTTTTTTCATAAACGTACAGTTCTTACCGCGTGGCCGGCAGCCGCTGCAGTATCTCTTTCTAAGTCCCTCCTTCTCAAGGTCATATCTCATCGCCAGATAACTAATACAGAGTCCGCAGTTCATACCACAGGGAGCGATAAGTGAAATTTTATTTAAAGATTCCATAGATTCTTCCTACTTTTTATTTGCTAAAGGTGCTTTAACCATAATACTCATTTTTATACTACAACAGAATCCTTACAAAATCCTTCTTTTCTAATGGAAAAGACTGGATTCCCGCAATGGCAGAGGAATTAAAACTAATAATGTTTACTTATTTCTGGGGAAAATGTGTAAAACATGTGGAAAAATAACCTCTTGAAAGCCTTGTAAAATAAGGGTTTTAAGATAGTAAAGAGGAACAGAGAACCGTCCCCTGTTCCTCTTATAATCCTACCCTTCGCTGCCTGATTAATTAAAATGATCTATAAAATGTTAACTGAAGACAGGGATTATATTATTAGAAAAGAGTTAAAGAAAGTGGCATAAAAAAGTTTAATATTATCTTGATTTTTCAGATGGAAAGTTCAGATACCATGTTATATTTCAAGACCTGACCCCGTTAGATACTTGACCCCCTTAGATACTCTACTCGCTATTTACCTCCAAAATGTATCATCTTAATCTTAATAACCGTATTGGCTTCATTAATTTCTACTTTCAATTTTTTGTATGGCCCAGGAATTCCTTTTTTGAAATAATTCGTTAACCCTATTGGCTCTTTAGGTATGTTGAAAATGTAAGTATCAAGTTTTCCATTTCCGTTTTTATCCTGAAACATAGATACAACATATTCCCCACTTGGTAGTGTAACATCAACAAATAAAGTATCAGAAGCAGATTCAACTTTTAATTCTTTGTAAGGGATATTCTTTTTATACCCTTTTTTGGAATTAAAAATAGCCATAATTATTTTACCTTGATTAGGTAATACTTCGGTAATCTCAATAGTCACATTTAATTGATTAGCAAAAATACTTGTGGAAAATAACAAAAAGAAGAGTAGGATTAGTATTTTTTTCATGATATTCCTCCTGTTTATCTGGATAATTATCTTCTTTTTTCCAGAATGTCATATCATAAGCGAACTATTTCATTTACACTAGCAAACTAATATACCCCATATACTTAATGTTTTTTCTCATTTATTCATTGTATTCTTCAATAGAATAAAAAATTTTACTATCTTTATTATACAACATAATTATTCATCTGGTGCACCTTGCCTATTTCATTCATTTAAAAATAAAATATCAACTGCCTAAGAGAATGAGAGGTTAAGAATTCTGGTCATCTTTATTCGTAAAACTTTTTTTATCAAATTTAAACCAATCATACCAATGTTTGTAACCAATAATGCACAGATTGCCTATATAAAATAAGAGAATATGAGCTTGGCCATTGTATGATTTATAAAGAACATACGGTAGCAATACAATAAAACCTAAAAGAACTCCAAAAGCATCATCTTTAACTATTATTCCTTTTGATTTTAGAAGGCTAAAGATCGTGAATGTAATCCCAAGAATGGTCGGTACTTCCCATTTTGTTAATACAGTCCATGCACCAAAAGTAGTGGCAATTGCTTTCCCACCTTTAAACTTTAACATTGGAGAAAAGGCATGTCCTAAAATGCCAAAAAGAGCAGCAATGGCAATTAAATATTCATCCTGAACAACATCAGTTATCACAAACAAAAATAGCGGAAAGGTTCCCTTAAAATATTCCAACATCAATGCAATCATACCAAAATTCATCCCTTTGGCTCGCCAGAGATTTAAAGATCCTGGATTCCCATCTCCGACCTTACGCAAATTAACATTTATAAGTCTTGCTAATAAATATGAATACATGACTGAACCAGATAGAAACTGTAAAACAATTGCCAGAAAGCTATACATTTATTTTTCTTCCTTTCCAGGTAACAGATCTTAGAATGAATTTTTTAAAGATAGAACTCAGAAAAACGATTAAAAAAAACAAAAAGTGTACAGGGTAAAAGACAACATCCCAAAAGCTATAATCACCGGTTTTCCTGATTAGCATATAGATCTGTAATGCATAGAGAGGATAATAAATTAGATACACAGGTTTGGAGAGGCCATAATAAAAAGAAGAGTATATACCACCAAACCATAAACATATGACTAAAAAATTTATGATACCGATTTGAATTGCACCGAAAGCCATATTTTTAGTAAGACCCTCAAAAAGCTGTTTTAGCCCTTTTGGATACATACGAAACTTTATTATTTCGCCGCCTAATATATTGGTAACACCTATCCCTTTTTCTAAGAAAATCTTCCCAATTTTTAAATCCTCAACAACCTGATTCTTTACTGCAAGATGCCCGCCAGTTTTCTCATAGTCACTCCTTGAGGTTAAAATCACGGGTCCAAAAACCCCAATGGGATTAGATTTGTGAAAAAGAGAAAAAGAATTCATCGAAGAGAGGGCGATTAAATTAAAAGGCATAATAAGATGTTCGTAGAATTTTTCAAATCTCTGATATGGCCAAACAGAGATCAATCCACCATGTTTTATATATTCTGTGACCAGGCTCTCTAAAGCCTCTCTAGAAAGTTCAACATCTGCATCCAGAAAGAGTAATAAATCACCTGTAGATTTAAGATAGCCATTCCAGCACGACCAGGGTTTTCCAATCCAGCCTTTTGGTGGTTCTTTTTTCAAAGATATAGTATCAATATCTATAAAAGAAGATGCGACAGATGCAGTTTTGTCTGTAGAATTGTCATTGACTACAATTATTTCGTAGGGTTTATAATTTTGAGTTTTTAAAGTATTTAATATTTTACCTATATTGTGTTCCTCATTCATTGCTGGTATGATCACCGAAAGGCAAATACTTTTATTTTGAAGATGTTTTGCCTCTAAAAATCTTGTCCTTCTTAATAAAAGTAACCATCCAATAATCCAGGAAAGAATGAGTATAAAATGTTTCATATTATAAAGCCCTCATAATTATTTATTTTTTAAACTTTTCGATACATGAATCATGATCATGGGGTCAGGTCTTGCAATATCACTTTTCATCTTCCCGTTCTATTCTTTTAATTACTTTGCTCTCTGTACCATAATGCACGCTAATATATTCTGCTATTTTTTTTAAGGAAATTTATCTGTTATTTTCTCTTTTTTAATTGTGAAATAACCCGGTCTGCAGCCAATTTTCCGGTTAATATGGCAATGGGCAGACCTGAAGGACTATAGGCCCACTGTCCTGCCTGGAAAATATTATCAAGTGGTGTTAACACTGATTTTGAAACATTTTGCATTTTATTGACTGCCGGCATGCCCTTATTTGTAAAGGCCCATCCGGTGATAGCTCCTTCAGAACTTCCGGCTTTTTTTGCAATCAATAATGGCGAGTAGGAAAAGTGATCAATGATGGCTGAACGGATTCGGGGATAGATTGACTTTGAAAGACTGTCAATCATGCAGTTTTCGATATATATTTTTATTTCATCGTACAATCCCTGTTCATCGAGTATCTTACACAAGTTATAATCAAATAAAACACTGATGATCAAACCGGTTTTTCCTGCAGGCGCAAGGTTTTTATCTTTAAGCACCGGAATAGATATTTCAAAGGTATTATAACTGATGTATTTTAAGATCCAATTTTTTATCTGTTCCAAGGTATTTTCAGTGGGAGTCTGTGACTGTAAGGAAAGAAGCCGGTTAAGATCTGAATATATTTTTTTGCCCAATCCCGTTTTCAGGGGTGTATAAAAAAAATGTCCATTTGATATTTCCGAGAAATATGAAGGAGCTAAGTCAACAGAAAGATAAAGCGTAAAAACACTGTCGCCTCCTATTTTTTCTTTTATTTCGTTCTTCCTTGCAATGGTCTTTTGTTTTGTCTTTCGGTCTAAAATTTTATCTGTGTCTATACATCGATACAGGGTTTTTTGGTCAGCCGCCCAAATCAGCTTTTTATAAAAGTACACTTTCCCCTGTCCATCTGTCACCGAGTGATGATCGGGATCAAGGGCTACAATTTTGGTGTTCTTCGCTATTTCTACTTTTCTATTGGCACAGAATTCTTCCATTTTGCGGGGAATCATCCCCGTCCCACCAAGAGGATAATGATAATCAAGGTAGAGACTGAAATAACTCATGGCAAAAAAAGCGGGGGTTTCCTTAAAAAAATGCTGGCTGATGATATCTATAAGTGATTGGTTTCCGGTAAACATTTTCAAATGTTTATTCACCGGCATATTCATGCGGTTAATCTTGCCAATGGTAAAGAAAAATTTTCCTATCCAGGGCAGAAGTACCTTCAACAGATAATTCCGGTCATGCTTCAAATCCTTAAAGATAGGATTCTCTATGCCATACAAGACATTCATATATTTCATAACCGTTTTAATATTATTGATGATTTTTTTTATATCAGCGCTGTTTTCAGGATAAAAACTGGCTAAAAGCTCAAAGTAATCCTTCAGGTTTTCTTCTGAAGTGATGGCTATTACCCTGTCCTCAATTCCCAGAGAAACCCGGCTCTTCAGACATTCAATTTCGATGCCCAGGCTCGAAAGCATGGGAAATACAATGCCTGAATTCTCAATGGCCCGAATTCCGACATCAAAGGTAAAACCGTTTTTCTCGAAAGAATTGATCAAACCCCCGAGCCGGTTTTCCTTTTCGCAGATGAGAACTGAATATCCGGAATCTGCTGCAAATGCGCCGGCGGTAAGTCCTGCCATTCCGCCTCCTACGATAATTACATCATATTCCAATGGATTCTCTCCTTGAAACTGTTTTACAATAAAAATTTGCTGATTCATCTTTAAAAATCAGTCCTTTTGAAAAATCCTGATTTACAATAATCCTGCTATCTTTTTGCTCACCGCCCATATTTCTTTCCCTATTTCCCGATCCAAAGCATGCGGTGCAGGTTTTTCAACAAGTGTCAGATTGAAATACTGCCCGGTGACATCGGACAATTCCGGTGCTGCCGCAAGATAGTGAAGGGCCTGCCCTGAAATAGAGGGATCCGCTAAAAATTTAGTTATGAAATTGTGCTTATACCATCGATACAGAGGGCCGTTGTTTTCTCCGCTACTGCTCTTTACCGCTCCGGGGTGCATGGCATTGATGGTGACTCCCGAGCCCTTCAGTAAATCGGCAAATTCCCAGACTGTAAGCAACTGCGCAGTTTTGGAAGCCCCATAACCTCGTAATCCGATATAATGTCTTTTCTCCCAATTCAGGTCAGTTATATTTAAACCATTAAATCGGTGTCCCTGGGAATTAACCTGAATGATTCGTGATGAAGGATTTTTTTTAAGCTTTTCCATCAGCTTGTAAGTAAGTATAAAAGACGCAAGGTGGTTAACGCAAAATACCGTTTCTAAATTGTCTTTTGTATATGTTTTTGTAGTGCAATACATACCGGCATTATTAATGAGAATATCTATCCCTCGGTCTGAATTGTTCAAATAGTCAGCTACCTTATGCACTTCTTCCAAATTTATAAAATCAGCGATTAGATAATCACATTCGACATGGTAAGTAGAGCGAATGTTTTCGCAGGCTTTTTCTGATTTTTCCTGATTACGGTTAATCATTACAATAGAGGCTTCATGAGCAGCCAATGCTTTCGCGGCTTCCCAGCCTATCCCGGAAGTAGCACCGGTTAAAACACACCTTTTCCCTTTCAGGTTTACATCACTATGATGCTGCTCAGCACGACCATTGGCTATCATTTGTTTCATATCGGCCCATTTATACTGCTTCAAATATTTAAACAAGATAAAACCTCCCTAGCCGAATTTCTTTTTCATGAATTTTCTGTATGGTTTAGCAAACCAGGGAATATTATCGAATATGTCTCCCCATAAATCATAATAGTCCCTTTGCTCAATTATTCTTCCGTCCTGTTGAAGGGTAATTTTCGTAGCTCCGTAAATGATAGAACTGGGAAATTTTTTAAAAATCATCGTCATTTCCCATTCCATAAAAATGATGTTATTTTCCATTACGATTGAAGAGATATTCATCTTGAGCTGTTGGCATCTGGCTGTTAGCCTGTCACAAAGTTTCTTGAATTCATCAATCCCCACTATTCTTTGAATCGCATCCTTGAATACTATTTCTTCGTGGTAATATGGAAATAAATGAGACCAATCCGGCTTACCATCTCTGTTATAAGTCTTGGACCATAATTCCTTTATCTGAATTGTGCTTAATCCGGATAAGCTAAATTTGTTATTCATAGCTCCTCCTTATTGACTGTTCTCAAAAAAACAATTCAGTTTGTAAGAGCATTAATAGGGGTCAGGTCTTGAAATATCACTTTTCCTCTTCCCCCTCGATTCTTTTAATCACTCTGCTCACTGTAGTATAATGCACACCGATATATTCTGCTATATCTTTTAAGGTATAGCCGTACTGTTGGTGAGCCTCATACATTGCTTGATCTCTTGACTTCTTGTCTTGGTATTTTAAAATTTCATTTAAGGACAGTCTGGTTACATAGCGCTGCTTTTTTGTTATCTCCCTTAAATTTTCTGTAACGCTCAT
>JBAUBA010000045.1:0-7655 GCA_049676265.1 Atribacterota bacterium | reverse complement strand
ATCGAATAAACTTCAAAATATTTTTCAAAAAAAGAAGGATTTTTAAAAGTTATATCGAATAGTTAAATCATAAAATAAAGTAAAATAAACCATACAGCTAATTTTTTATGTATATACAAAAAGAACAATAATTATTTTTAATTATATTTATAAGCGGAGGGTATAAATTGGATTTTAAATTACCAAAAAAAGATATTTTCTCAAAAGAAATACCGAGATATCCCAATATCTGGTTTTATGTAAATAGCAATATTGTAGAAGGATATCTTGAAGCTGTTTATTTAGTAATATTTAATTTAATGAAATATTGTAATATAAAGAATAATTTTAGCGAAAATTATCGTCTACGCCATATTTTGTTTAATAGTAATGAAGGAAGCGATACGGAAGGAAGACATAAAGGGTTACAACCTTACACAGATATAGACAATCCAGCTAACAGCCACGATCATCAATTGCATATTAGATATTATTACAAAAATTTGATGAACAATAAATCCGAAAGGGTAAAATTGAGTACAAGCAATGGGAATATAATATTTTATCGATTGGCTCTGAGCGCCCATTATGAGGTAACGACAGAAAACAAGAATCATCCATTTGTAGAATTTTGCCCAATATGCGGGAGAGCTGGTATATACGATATCAAGGTTGATCAAAATAACTTGGATAAAGAAATATGTAAAAAAATCCATGACCCATTAGCTGTTGAAATTCTTTTAAAAAATACAATTCGAGGAAATAAAATATATAATAACAGAGGAGAGCAGATTAAATTTATTGAAAGGTTGAAAGAAGATTGTGATTTGGAGACTTACATTGTTGATGCAACGGATGCTGAAATAAATACTCCAAAAATTGGACATATATTGATAAAAAAGATTAATTACGGCAGAGATATTATTTTGAAAAATATAAAAGAAAATTAAATATTTAATAAAAATTATTTTATACAATTTTTACATTAGGCTCGTATATGAATTTGATTGTGCTATAATGTGAAATAATTAATAAAAATATTTATGGTATAAAAATAAAACTATGCATATAAAAGGAATTGGAATAAATATAGATTCCCCTACTATAGATGGAGATTTAGATCTACTAGAAAAGACTTTAGGTAATTTTCAAGATATCGGCTTTGATTACGCGGAAATACCGGTTCATGGAGTTGACGCAATCTTTAAAGGAAAACTGAATTGGCTACAGACCAGGGCAATTACATACATCTTGAAGGAATTTAAGTTAAAATATACCGTTCACGGTCCAGATTTGCTAAATTTAATGGACACTCATAATTTTAAATTACAGAAAGAAATTTTTAAATCTGGAATCGAATTTACTAATGCTATAGGTGGGGAAATTTTCGTATACCATGGAGGAAAAATTCCTTTACAGGGAGAAATTAAAGGTGAAGGAATAAAACAAAGTAGTCTTTTAAAAATACCTTCCCCAAAAAATATTAAAAGATTAAAGAATATAGAAGTAAAAACTTTACAAGAATTAGCTGACTTTGCTAAAGATTTAGGAGTAACCATTACTATTGAAAATACTTCTCCCGGGTTAGAAGAAGAGACTCTCTGGGAATTATCAAAACGATTTAATAGTAGAATGTTTCCTCATTCTGCCCTTACTCCCCAAACACCCAAGCCCATCTTTTTGCAAGAAGTTAGAAAGTATAAATATGGAACGAAGATTGAAGAATTAGTTGATCAGGTTAAAGAAATTGACCGTGACAACGTAGGAATTACCCTTGATTTTGGTCATGCTTATCTGGCCTCTAAATATTATCGCTTTAAATTTTTAGATTCCATAAAATTAGCCCTACAATATATTAAACATGTGCATATTCACGATTGTTTTGGTAAATCTCAACAGTCATATGAAGAACAGGATATTAATCTGATTCAGTTTGGTATTGGCGATATGCACATGCCTGTCGGTTGGGGAGAGATTCCCTATGATAAGATATTCCACCTTTTAAAGAATTATGGTGGAGTAATATGTTTAGAATTAAAACCCCGATACAAAAAATTTTATAAGTATAGTTTAGAAAGAGTCAAAGAACTTGTAGAAAGTACCAGTAATAACCACAAATTAAAGAAAGTCTCCCCCTTTTCTAAATACGATAATTAAAAGCAGGTAAATTATTTTCAGGCAAAAAGCTTTAAGAAATTCACCACACTGGATTTTTTACTTATGGCTTTTCCTCCATTTTTAATTTTATTCAAAGCAATTTATGAAAATTAGTTTAAAAAAATTTTTTAAAAGAGTTTTTTAGGAGTATAATTATTTTATGTGGAAAAAGGTGTAAGAGGCGAAAGTGAAAAATTACAATACTTTTATAATGGGACATATTTCTAAAGATGAGAATATTTTCCAGGGAAAAACAGTCAATGAAACCGGGGGAGCAGTTGTTTATTCATCCTGCAGTTCTTATGCCATTGGTTATAATACCGGCATATTAACTAAATTGTCTTTTAGGGAT
Source organism: Atribacterota bacterium (assembly GCA_049676265.1). Taxonomy (GTDB): domain Bacteria; phylum Atribacterota; class Phoenicimicrobiia; order Phoenicimicrobiales; family Phoenicimicrobiaceae; genus Sediminicultor. Next base: position 5,167 of record JBAUBA010000045.1, on the reverse strand, counting down.
AAAAAACATCTGGAAATATTTTCTATCCCTAAAGAGAATATCATTGCCTTTGATTCAAAAAATACTACTTCTATAAGAAATATTTATCATAGTGCCGATAGAGAAAGAAGAACCTGTACTGCCCTATCAGTTGCCGACCCCTTCACCATTGACGATATCCCTGATAATATCGATTCCCGCATATATCATTTTGCAGGTCTCATCTCGGGAGAATTTGGCAGTGAAATGATAAAATTTCTGCACGATAGAGGAAAAATTGCTTTGGATGTTCAGGGATTTTTAAGGACTGTAGGAAAAAATAAAGAAATGGTCTTTAAGGATTGGCAGGAAAAAATGGAATACCTCCCTTATATTGATTATTTAAAAACCGATGCAGCTGAAGCTGAAATTATGACCGGAACAAACGATAGAAAGAAAGCAGCGGAAATGCTCTTTAAGTGGGGAGCAAAGGAAATTATGATTACTCACAATAAAGAAGTTTTAATTTATAATGGTAAAAAACATTATATTTGTCCTTTAAAACCTCGAAATCTTTCAGGTAGAACTGGTCGGGGTGACACTTGTTTTAGCGCCTATATCACCGAAAGGTTAAATAAAGGAATAGAAGAAGCGCTCCTCTTTGCTGCTGCTTTAGTTTCATTAAAGATGGAAAGCCCTGGCCCTTTTAGAGGAACCAGAGATGACGTTGAGGATTACATAAAAAAGTTTTATTAAGTATAGTAATTTAAGAAAAAAAGAAGATAAATCATGAAACATACTGAATTTAAATTCAAGACCTTTGATGGATTACAGCTATTCGGTCAAAACTGGCAACCAGAAGATCAGACTCGGGCTGTGGTTTGTTTAATTCATGGGATAGGAGAACATAGTGGTCGTTATGTTCACATAGCGGATAGTTTAACCCAAACAGGCTATGCTTTAATTTCTTTTGATTTACGCGGACATGGTAAATCTGAAGGTCTGCGTGGTCATACCCCTTCTTATGAGGCTTTAATGCAGGATATTTCCTCCCTGCTGGAAGCTGCAAACAAACAATTTCCTCAAATACCCTCTTTTCTTTATGGTCATAGCTTAGGAGGCAATTTAGTTCTTAAATATGTTCTTCGTCGTCAACCACATCTTAAGGGAGTAATTGCTACTGCCCCCTGGCTCCGTTTAGCTTTTGAGCCGCCTGCTTCTAAAATTGCTTTAGGAAAAATAACCAATTACATCTGGCCTACATTTTCTCAGAAAAACGGTTTAGATACCAAGGCTCTATCTCATGACCTCGAAGTGGTCCACTCTTACGAAAATGACCCTCTGGTTCATGACCGTATTTCAGCTCGGATGTTTATAAGTGCCTATCAAGCAGGACAATGGGCATTAGAACATGCCTTAGAATTTTCTCTCCCTCTTCTACTTATGCAGGGGGGAGCAGATAAAATAATATCTGTTGAAGCAGGCCGAGAATTTGCCGGCAAGATAAAGGAAAATTGTACTTTAAAAATTTGGGATGGCCTTTATCATGAAATTCACAATGAACCGGAAAAAGAAGAGGTCTTCAAATTTTTAATAGACTGGCTTGATAAGGAAGTACCAGAATAATTTTCTACCAAAAATTACTTACTCAGTTTTTATGCCCTTTTAGAAAATATGCGCTTATTAAATCAAGAGAAATTGCTGAAGAAAAATAATCTTGATAAAATTTCCTATCTACCTCCCCTAAATATAGAGCACTCTTCGAATTGGAATCATAAATTTATCAGATAAAATTTATTTTTCTTTTTATCTATTTTGCATTTAAACAATTGTGTCCCAAATTATTTTTTCAATGACTTAAAAATTTCTTAAAATAATTTTAAAAAAGAAGGATTTTTTAAGATTATATGGTATTATATAAATGGAATAGTTTCAATATAAAGATCAAAGGTATGCATAGTGAAACAAACAAATAAGACAAATAATAATGAAAATAAATTTAAATATCCTATTCATTCAGTCGAAAATGCTTTTTCTCTTCTGGAGACCTTAGCAGATAAGGGCTTAGAATTAGGGATTGCCGAGATTTGTAAAAAAATTGTTCTTCCCAAAGGAACGATTCATCGTCTGTTAGGCACCCTAAAAAATCTTGGCTATATAGAGCAAAATCCCCGGAATCGAAAATACTACCTCACAGTTAAAATCTTCAAATTGGGCACAGCAGTTACTGATAAAGTCGGCTTAGTCCAAATTATCCCTTATATGAAAGAACTTTCTCAACAATTTAACGAAACAGTCAACTTAGCCATTTTAGATAGAGATGAAATTACCTATCTTTATAGTGTAGGCAGTGATAATACCCTTAGATTAGATTTAAAGATTGGTTCAAATCAACCTGCTTATTGTGCTGCTGTGGGGAAAGTCTTATTAGCTTATTTAAGCGAGCAGGAGTTAGATGGTTATCTAGAGAGAGTAAGATTAAAATCCTACACTCCTTATACTATCACCAGTAAAGAATATTTAAAGAAAGACCTGAAATTGATTAGAGAGAGAGAATATAGTTTTGTAAATGAGGAGTATATGCAGGGAGTATCTTGTGTAGCTGTTCCCTTAAGAGACCAGCAAGGAAAAGTTTGTGCCGGTTTAAGTTTTAGTGTTCCCACAGTCAGAATGGATAAAGAAAAGCTGCCTCAATTAATAGATTCTTTAATTTCTACAGCAAAAAAAATTAACATGCCAGGGTTTTTTTAGTAATAATTTTTGAATTTTTACGCAATACGCAATACAAAATTAAAAAAAATCAGGAGGAAAAAATTGAAAGTAAAAGAAATTTTAACCGAAAAAGAGGGAGGAAAATTATTTTTACTTGGCAATGAAGCTGCTGTCCGAGGCGCACTGGAAGGCGGTGTTTCACTTGTTTCTACTTATCCCGGTACTCCTTCCTCAGAGATAGGAGATGTATTTTATAAAATTGCCCGGGAAGCAGGAGTATATTTTGAATTTTCTTCCAATGAGAAAGTAGCTTTGGAGGTTTCCGCTGCTGCTGCTGCTGCTGGATTACGTTCCTTTGTTTTTATGAAACATGTGGGGTTAAATGTAGCGGCAGATTCTTTTATGAGCACAGTTTATACCGGGGTGCGGGGAGGAATGATTGTCTTATCTGCCGATGACCCTTCTATGTACTCATCTCAAAACGAACAGGATAATCGTATTATGGCCCGCTTAGCGGGGATTCCTCTGCTCGAACCCTCTAATCCGCAAGAAGTAAAGGACCTGATGAAATTTGGCTTTGAGTTATCGGAGCAATTTAAGATTCCCGTACTTATGCGTACTACTACCAGAATATCTCATATGAGAGGGATAGTTAATCTGGGCCCAGTTGTTAAAGGAAAGGAAAAAGGGGTTTTTGAAAAAGACCCGGCTCAATTTGTAGTGATGCCGGCTAATATGGTAGCAAGAAGGAAAGAGTTAATTGAAAAATTAACCCGGATTAAGGAAATCGCCAATAACTCTCCCCTCAATAAGATAATTGATAAAGGTGGGGACAGATTTGGAATTGTAACCAGCGGTAGTGCTTATAATTACGTAATGGATGTGGTTAGTGAAAATAATCTAAAAGTGAAAATTTTAAAACTAACTTTTTCCTATCCTTTCCCGGAAAAATTAGTCTTAGATTTTATAAATAGTGTGGATAGTATATTGGTAGTAGAAGAAGTAGAGCCGGTAATGGAAAATGAAGTTTTGGCCATAATAGGAAAGCATAATCTAAGAAAAAAAGTATATGGTAAGTTAGACGGGACTCTTCCTAGAATTTACGAATTTAATCCGGATGTTGTTTCAGCGGGGATGGCAAAAATGATAGATAAAGAATTAATCAAAAAAGAGAAATTTAGTACTAAACTTCCTTTGCCTTTACGTCCACCGGTACTCTGCCCCGGATGTCCTCACCGTGCAGCTTCCTTTGCCCTAAAGAAAGCTATAAAAAAATTAAAATTAAAAGAAGAAGATATAATCTATTCCAGTGATATAGGATGTTATGCCCTGGCCATTCAACCACCTTATAAGATGGCTGATTACTGTATATCGATGGGATCGAGTATCGGGATCGGGTGCGGATTTGCCAAAGCAACTAATCAGAAGGTTATTTCTTTTATCGGAGATTCTACCTTTTTCCATGCAGGAGTTCCTCCGCTGATTAATGCTGTACATAATAAAGATAATATTTTGGTAGTAATTTTGGACAATAGGATAACCGGGATGACCGGAGGACAGACTAATCCGGGGGTACCAATAGATGGAATGGGGAATTCTGCCCCCGAAGTTTCTATAGAGAAGATTGTCCGAGGAGTAGGTGCAGGTTTAGTTAAGACTATTGACCCGGTTGATTTAAAAAAGACAGAAGAAATATTTAAGGAAGCCCTCCAATTTAAAGGCGTGGCAGTAGTTATTACCAAACATCCTTGTGCCATGATTACTGATGCAGAGAACAGGAAAAAAGGTATAAGTATCAAATATACCATTAACCAGGAAGAGTGCAGCAAGTGCTTAATCTGTGTGAAGAATTTTACCTGTCCGGCTATTTATATAGAAAAAGATGGTTCTGTTAATATCAACTCATTATTATGTGATGGTTGTGGAGTTTGTGCCCAGGTATGTCCAAAGAAAGCGATAGAGGTGAAAAAATGAGTACGAAATATATATATAAGATTCAACTTATTGGAGTAGGGGGTCAAGGCACAGTTAAAGCCTCTACTATTGTGGGAGAAGCAGCGATGAAAAAGGGTTTGAATGTAGTGATGAGTGAAGTTCATGGAATGGCTCAAAGAGGAGGGACAGTAGTAACAGAACTTAAAATTGGTGAAGCACACAGTCCTCTAATTGAAGAGGGGGCAGCGGATTTATTGATTGCCTTTGAACCCGCAGAAGCTCTAAGATCTTTAAATAAAGTAGGTAGAGATTCTTTTGTTATAGTAAATAGTTCTCCTATTGTACCCTTTACTGTTTCGCTCGGTATTTCAGAATATCCTGAGCCATCTTCTGTCTTTGAAGAATTGAAAGCTAAAATAAATAATTTGTTAGTGGTTGATGCCCAGAAAATAGCTAAAGAAGCAGGAAGTATTATCTCGGAAAATATGGTTTTACTTGGAGCGGCAGTTGCTACTCCTGAATTTCCTATAGATAAGGATTTAATTATTCAGTCTATGAAGGA
>JBAUBA010000044.1:0-11592 GCA_049676265.1 Atribacterota bacterium | reverse complement strand
CTTCAATTGTTGTACTAATCTTAAGTGCCTTATATTATAATTTTGCTAAAATCAAAAATTCCGTAACAGTTGGAGTTATCATAGCTTTAATTTTTGGATTGGGAGATATGCTTTCTTTTTACGGCCTTACCTCTAATATTATCACAAAAATTGCTTCCCAATTACCTCTGGGAGGACAGGGATTGGGCTGGTTATTACCTACAATAATTATTATGGCCATAGCTCAACTATTTTTAAAACCAAAAAACGAAGAAGAAAAAAGTGTATAGAATGGTTTAGAAGAAAAGATGAAAAAAAAGATTGAAGAATTTATTCAGAAAAAGATAGATAATGGATCATATCCCGGGTGCCAGGTATTAATAGGCCGCCAGGGAAACGTAGTGCTAGATTTGTCTCTTGGTTCTATGGTGAAGGGTTCAACCAACCAGATAGACAGAGTAAATGAAAATACACTTTTTAATATAGAATCAATAACTAAAGTCATGGTAACCCTCCCCTTAGTATTCAAATTAGTTGAAGAGGGGAGGGTGCATCCTGATGATAGGATAATAAATTATATTCCGGAATTTGGAACCAATCAAGAGAAAGAAAAAATTACTATAAGAAATCTCCTGAATTTTAGCGGAGGAATTCCTTTGGATGACCCTGTAGGCTGTGAAGAAGCCGCATCAAAGGGAGATTTAAAAAATGCCTGGAATTTGCATTATACTCAAGAATTGGCCTATCAACCGGAGACTAAAATTTTTTATAGTGATGTTTCCTGCCGAATTTTGGGAAAATTATTGGAACGAGTTATGGAAAAATCTTTGTCTTTAGCAGCTAAAGAATGGATTTTTGACCCACTGGGGATGAAAAATACTATGTTTAACCCTCAGGATAAAGAAAATTGTGCAGCTACCGGAAAATCAGACAACGGGCGTCTATTAAGAGGAGAACTTACCCAGGACTTAGAGCATTATTTAGGTGAAGTACTTGGATCTGATGGACTTTTTTCTACCGCTAAAGATATGTTTGTATTTTCTCAAATGATTTTGAATAAGGGTATTTACCAGGGCCAAAGAATATTAGGGGAGATTACTGTAAATAAAATGACTGAAGGGGTGACCAACTCCGGTGTGTATGAATCTCCTTCTTCCTATCTTCATTATATCTTAAGCGGCCCCAAGACTTGGTTTTGGGAATACGCCTTTTCTCCTCACTCTTTTTTTGGAGATTTAGTATCTAAAAAAGCTATAGGAAAAATGGGAGGAGCAGGAACTTTTCTTTTAATTGATCTCGAATCTGACCTTATCATTGCCTATCTTACTAATTACGGGCAACCTGAGCGTACTTTAGAAGTAGAAGAAGGTTGGAATAAATTCCAAAAAGATATTAATATGATGGGATTATGTAATATCGTTTTGGGGAATATTAAAAAATAGAGAATAGAGACAGCTGTACTAGCTCAATAATTCGATAGCTTTCAGCGGACAACCTATGGGGTCTGTGGAGTCTCTTAACCGGATGGTTGAAGCTTTCGGGGAAAGCTAAGCCATAGAAAAAATTGTGTTTCTATTTTAATTAAAAAATGAATCATCATTTCAAATAGAAAGATCAAGGCATGACGAATAAAAACAATTATACGACTGTTAGTCACAATATCCAGGTAAAAAATACCTTTAAAAAAAGCCGTTTCTATACTTCTGTGAAAGAATTAAAAAAAGAAGAAGAAATCAGGGAATTCTTGAAAGATTTGAAAGAACAATTCCCGGATGCCAGCCATCACTGTTGGGCTTATAAAATCGGTATCAATGAGCAGCAAATAAAGCAATATTCCGATGCCGGCGAACCGGCTAATTCCGCCGGACCGCCCATTTTGCAGGCCATTGAGCAGGAGGAGCTAACCAATGTGATGGTAATCGTAACCCGTTATTTTGGTGGTATCAAGCTGGGTATCGGCGGATTAATTCGGGCTTATCGGGAATCCGCTCTGCAAGGATTGCAGTCAGCCGGCAGAGTGGAGAAATTTGCATTGAGGGAATTTATTCTACAGGGAATAAACTATAGGGAATTGGGACCGATTATTCAAGCTATCGAGAGCAGGGAAGGTCGGATTGCCGATGTAAGCTATGGTGAAGAGATTACTGTTATTACCCATCTTCCTGAGTCCAGGCAGGGTTGGTTAAACGATATGGCAAAAAATATCTCTCATGGTAGGGTGACTATCAAAATCGGGCAGATAAAGTGGTATAGGGGAACATCGGGGTCAGGCCTCACAGGTTCACAAAAAGTAAAGGAAAATTATTTTATCAAATGAAATAGAAGGGAAGTTATATTAAACTATTAAGACTCCTAAGAGGAGATTAAATTAAGATATTTAAGGAGTAAAATGATGAAAAAAAATAAAGCAAAGGAAAAATTGATAAACGGAGAACCGATATTGGGTATTTTTCAAGGATTTAATTCTATGGATTTAACTGAAATGTGTGGTTACTCGGGATACGACTTTATTATATTGGATACAGAACATGGCCCAATGTCAGCTGAAACATGTATTCCAATGATCTGCGCAGCGGAGCGAACCGATATGGTTCCCGTCATCCGTGTCAGCGAAAATGAAAAAAATTATGTTTTAAAGGCATTGGATGTGGGAGCAATGGGAATCATTTTTCCCATGATTAATACTGTAGAAGATGCCAAAAAGGCAGTATTCTTAACTAAATATATCCAAAAAGGTGATGAAAAAAGAGAAGAATTTAGAGGAATGATAGATATGAGCCGTGCAGCCGGTTATGGAATCACTAATGATTTAAATATGCATATTCAGACTTCAAACAATGAGATAATGATCATTGTGCAATTTGAAACCAAAGAAGCGATTGAAAATTTGGATGAAATTCTTAAACTTAAAGAGATCGATGTTATTCTAATCGGTTCATTGGATTTATCCCAATCACTGGGCTACCCGGGAGAAGTTGATAACCCGCTAGTAAAAGATATAATAAAAAAAGCGATTAAAAAAATAGTAAATGCCGGAAAAGCAGCCGGTATGGTTGTAGCATCACCGGATGCGATAAAATACTGGCTTGATTTAGGAGTAAAATTTATTACCTACCACCAGACTTACATCATTAGAGAAGCCTTGGAGAATCATATAACTAAATTCAGACAACTGCTGTCAAAGTACTAATAAAACTAAAACGTCATAAAACACCTGATGAAAAAGGGTTATTAGCGGCATTAATCGCTCCGGTTGTCATTTATCTTTTCTATTCTGTAATACGATACTTTGCTATTAAAAGAGCATAGGGGATCGACCATTTTGATAAAAACTATAACGAACCCTATGTGAAAGGAGGTATTTTTCGTTACACGGACAATGGGATGTATTTCTATGGTCTCCTGATTCTCTATTTACCCGGGTTACTTTTACTCTCGAAAGCAGCTTTGATAGTTGCATTATTTAACCACGTTTATGTTTGGGTTCATTACTACTGTAATGAACGTCCTGATATGAAAGTAATTTATGGAAAAACACCTTAAAATTAGAATGTGACAGGAGACGGTTGTTAATGCCCAATAATTCGGTAATTTTTAGCGGAAAACATGGGATTTAAGGAGTTCTTAGCTAGATGGTCTTTGTTACCCTTAAAGATATAATAGATTTTTAGTAAAATATAAGGAGATAAATATATATAGAATTAGAGGATTATCTATTTTTCCCCAGTTTTTCTTCACGCGATGCGAAGTGATAACAAAGTTGGATTTTTGGGGGCAAATGTAGTAATATTAATAAATAATGGACATCGATAAGGCAATATTAAAAAAGTATAATATAAAATAAAATTAAGGGGACTGATTTATGGATCACGGAGAGTTTAAGGCGACGGTTAATTTTATTCAGGAGATCATTAACCAGGATAAAAAAACGAATAAACATAATGGAAGGGTTCATCTTCGGTTTCCTCCGGAACCTAATGGATACCTGCACATCGGTCATGCCAAGTCTATCTGCTTGAATTTCGGTTTAGCCGCACAAAATGGCGGCCTATGCAATCTCCGCTTTGACGATACAAATCCCAGCAAGGAAGATGTGGAGTATATCGATTCCATAATCAACGATGTTCGCTGGCTGGGATTTGACTGGGAGGGCAGGCTTTTTTACGCTTCCGGCTATTTTGAAAAGATGTATGATTACGCCCTTAGTCTAATTAAAGCAGGTAAGGCTTATGTGTGTGACCTGAGCCCCGAAGAAACCAGGAAGTACCGCGGAAGTTTCAAGGAACCAGGAAGAGAAAGTCCATATTGCAACCGTTCTGTGGAAGAGAATCTGGATCTGTTTCGACGTATGCGGGCTGGTGAATTTCCTGATGGTTCCCGGGTATTACGGGCTAAAATTGATATGTCTTCACCTAATCTGAACATGAGAGATCCCGTTCTTTACCGTATTTTAAAGGCAACTCATCACCGGACGGGAGAAAAATGGTGTATTTATCCTATGTACGACTATGCCCATCCTCTTGAGGATTATTATGAAAAAATCACTCATTCCGTCTGTACCCTGGAATTTGAAGACCATCGCCCTTTGTATGATTGGGTTCTAAATGCCTTGAATCTTCCAGGTTTACCCCAGCAAATCGAATTTGCCCGTCTTAATTTAACTAATACGGTAATGAGTAAACGGAGACTTCGGAGGTTGGTGGAGGAACGCTATGTTACCGGGTGGGATGACCCTCGGATGCCGACTATAGCCGGTCTGCGGCGTAGGGGCTACACCTCGGAGGCTATCCGAAACTTTTGCGAGCGTATCGGAGTAGCCAAAACTAATAGTGTAGTAGATATCCGCTTTTTGGAATACTGTATCCGTGAGAATTTAAATATAAAAGCTCCCAGGGTTATGGCAGTACTAAGGCCTTTAAAGCTGGTTATCGATAATTATCCTCACGATATGGTGGAGGAGATGGAATCAGAAAATAATCCTGAGGATTCTACTGCCGGGAATCGTAAGGTACCTTTTTCCAGGATTCTTTACATCGAACGGGAAGACTTTTGCGAAGATCCGCCAAAGAAATATTTTCGCCTGGCTCCCGGTCGCGAAGTCAGATTAAAAAATGCTTATATTATCAGATGCGAAGAATTTGTTCGGGATGAAAAAACGGGAGAGATAAAAGAAATACATTGTACCTACGACCCGGAAAGCAAAAGCGGTATGCTGGGTGCTAAACGTAAAGTAAAAGGAACTTTACACTGGGTTTCCGCAGACCATGCTTTGAAAGCAGAGGTGCGCTTATATGACTATCTTCTGCTGGACCAGAACGAGGAAGTGGAAGAGCAGGAGGAAGGGGAAGATTTTATAAAGCAAATTAAGCCAAACTCCCTGGAGGTGCTGGATGATTGTTTAGTGGAACCCAGTTTGGTGGGAGCGGTTTCCGGAAGCAGATACCAGTTTATGCGAAAAGGTTACTTTTGTGTTGATTCCGATTCAACATCGGATAAGTTAGTGTTTAACCGAATTGTATCTTTAAGGGATACCTGGGATAGAATTCTAAAAGCTGAAAAAATTGAATAACATAAATTAATCTGTTATAAATAGATAAGTAAAAAGTTATTTAAGGTGAAAAATATTTATGGAATTTGTAAAAGATAAAAGATTAAATTTTATTATCAGCGTGGCTATTGGCCTTGTAATTCTGTTTTATGTGTTAAGCAAGCTACAATGGTTGTTTATATATTTTAGTATAGCCTTGATGTTAGCTTATTTTTTCGATCCGTTTTATAGATATCTTATTTATAAAAAAATTCCAAAGGTATTGGCTATTATTATTGTCTTTGGAATAATAATAGCTTTGTTAATCCTGACTATATTTTTTCTGATCCCAAGTGTAATTAACCAACTTAATATTTTGTATAAAGAAATTCCCAATTTTATCGAAAATTACCAAAATCTAATTTTATCTATAAAACCGCAACTCTCGAAATTTATAAACCCGGCTGACGTAGAGATTTTGCTCAAAGAAAATTTATCTGAACTACAGAAGAGTGTATTGGGTTTTTCCCAAAGCATTATAATTTATTTATCCAATATAGTTTCCAGTATTACTTTTGGTATAGTCATTGTCCCTTTAATCTTATTTTATCTAATGAGGGACATGCTTATATTTAAGGAAAATTTGAATATTTATGTATCAAAGAAAAATAAAAAAGAATTTAAGGAAGTCCTGGAGGAAATAGATCAAATTGTCAGTGGTTTTATTCGTGGTCGAATAATAGTTTGCTTTATTGTAGGAACCTTAATTGGCATAGGGTTGTACTTCTTAAATTTAAAATTTGCCTTGATTATCGGGATTGTTAGTGGACTTTTTAATTTTATTCCCTATTTAGGGCCTATTGTAGGAGTTGTCCTGACTTTAATTTTTGCTTTGGGCAGCCCATGGTGGACATTGTTGATGATCGTAGCTTTATTTGTTTTAGTTAATCAGGTTGAGGCGGTATTTCTTAATCCTAAAATCTTGGGACAGGGATTAGGTTTACATCCTTTAACAGTAGTCTTATCAATGTTAATTTGTGGTCAGTTGTTAGGAATATTAGGAGTATTGGTGGCCGTTCCTTTGACAGCTATCTTGAAAGTTTTATTCTTTAGATATTTAGTGCAGGAGGGATAGAATAAGTTATATGAAAAAGATACTCCGGATAATTTTAATAACAGCCTTATTTGCGATTTTATTTAGCCCTTTTCCAACTTTAGCTCAATCTTCAGAAATAAAGATATTATTAGATAACCAACCTCTCGAAACAGTTGTTCCTTCAGTTATTGAAAATGACCGATTATTTATTTCAGCTCGTAATGTAGTAGAAACTTTAGGTGGAAGAATTACCTGGTTTCCAGCTTTAAAGTTAATGACTATAAATATTAATAACCGTACAGCCCGCTTAGTAATTGATGACCCTTCCTTGGAGATAGACGAGCAGGTAATCCCATTAGAAATGCCAGCCAGGATTATCGATAATCGGGTAATGATTCCCCTGGAAGTGATTAAAATTATTGCCGAAGTAGATATTAAATGGGACAATCAGGCTAAAACTTTATTTATTAATACCATAAGGCCTTATCTGTTAGAAGTTAGAAGTTATTCTCATCCCGATAAGACCAGGGTAGTGATAGATTTATCTGAAAAGACAGAATTTAGAGCAGATAAGTTAATAAATCCGGATAGAATTTTTATCGATATAATGGGTTCTATTGTAAAATTAGAAGATACCTCCAAACAGATAAAGATAGATGATGGGGTAGTAAAAACAGTAAGGACAGCTCAATTTAATGAGGAAATTACTAGAGTTGTATTTGACCTTTATCAGGAATCCAGATATGATCTTTTCAGCCTTATTGAACCCGATAGGGTGGTGATTGATATATTTAAATCAGGTGAACAGGCAGCTATTTCTGCAACTCCCCCCACAAAGCCCGAAGAAATACTTGCTCCCGGACCTGAGATAACCGGCAAGAGAGTAGTAATCATTGACCCCGGGCATGGAGGGAAAGATCCGGGAGCGATTGGACCTACCGGCTTAAAAGAAAAAGATGTTACTTTGGGAATCGCTCTTTATTTAGAGAAATTGTTAAAAGGGGTCGGTATTCCCACTTATTTAACCAGAAGTAAAGATGAATTTGTTTATCTGGAAGATAGAACAAATTTCGCTAACCAGAAAAATGGTTTTATATTTGTAAGTTTACATGCTAATTCGGTTTTAAATCATCGTCCCACTGCTCAAGGAATAGAGACCTTCGTGTTAAGTTCCAAATATATGGGTGCTTCTGCCAGAGATGTAGCAGATAGAGAAAATAGAGCTAGCAGGGCTCACCCGGAGTTAGATACAGATTTAGCTAAGATCATCGCTGACCTGGAAGAGAGCGCTAACATCAACTACAGTTTTGATTTTGCTGATATTATCCAAAAAAAATTAGTAGAGTATCTAAAATTAGAAGACAGGGGAATAAAACAAGCTCCTTTTGTTGTATTAAAAGGAGTGAATATGGTAGCAGTTATTGCAGAGGTAGCTTTTCTTTCCAATCCCAAAGAGGAAGGGTTACTAAAAACTAGTAAGTTTAGAGAAAATGCTGCTCAAGCCCTGTTCGAAGCAATAAAACATTATATAGAAAATACCCCTGATAATGGCGTATAGGATTAATCATTATGGCGAAAAACAGAAAGTCAAAGAAGAAAAAAAATAATCTAAAAATTATTTTTACATTATTAGCATTTGTGCTAATTTTATTTTTTAGCTATACCATATTTAATAAGTTTATTGTTCCTGTCTGGGAAAGATACAAGGAAAAGCCTGTTGTTACCAAGGAAGTTCCTTACAAAGAAGAAGAAATAAAAGAAGTTCAACCTGTGCCGACAGAAGAGATGGTCGAAATTAACCTTTACTTCTCTGATTCTCAAGCGATGTACTTAGTTCCTGAAAAAAGAAAAATACCACAAACCCCTTCTTTGGCCAGACAGGTAGTTATTGAGCTGATAAAAGGTCCGGAAAATTCCAATCTTTATCCAACAATTCCCCAAGAAACTCAAGTCAATGAAGTATATATTGCTGATGATATTGTCTATATAGACCTGTCTGAGGAAATATTTAAAAATCATCCCGGAGGAAGCAGTGGTGAGTTAATGACCGTCTATTCTATAATTAATACTTTAACTGAAATTACTCCAATTAGAGGTGTTCAGATATTGGTAGAGGGAAATGAGAAGGAGAGTTTAGTCGGACATATAGACATCAGTATGCCTTTAATTAGAGACGAGAATTGGATTAAACCGGAAAACTAAAATGGTTAATATAGAAAAATAGGAAGTGACAAAGATTAACATTGGTGATTTATCTTTAATTTTTAGAAATAAGATCGTAATAATTGCTTTTATAACCTGGGTTTTAAATCAGAGTTTAAAGCTAATAATATTTTATTTTACCGAAAAAAAATGGGATATTAGGAGATTTATTGGAGCAGGAGGGATGCCCAGTACTCATTCCTCTCTTTCTGTGTGTGTAGCTACTACCATTGGTTTAAAAGAAGGCTGGGATTCTCCCTTGTTTGCTTTAGCTTCTGTCATAGCTTTTATTATTATGGCCGATGCAGCCGGAGTGAGGAGAGAGACGGGAGAACAAGCTAAAGTATTAAATAAAATTATTTTAGAATTTTTTAAAGAAATAAAATTAAAAGACAAGCGTTTTAAAGAATTAGTTGGGCATACTCCTTTTGAAGTTATAGTAGGAGCCTTTATAGGAATTGTAATGGCCTGGATATTATGCGCGGTAATTTAGCTTTTATAGATAGAATTTCAGCCCAAGAGGTGAATTTATAGATTTGAAAAAATTAACGAAAGAACGCTTAGATATATTACTGGTTGAAAAGGGATTTTTCCCCACCAGAGAAAAAGCTAAAAGTGCGATAATGGCTGGAGAAGTTTTAGTTGATGAAGAAAAATTTAATAAAGCAGGACGAATAGTTAAATTCGATAGTAATATTTCAGTAATAAAGAAAGATACTGTTTATGTAAGCAGGGGTGGCGAAAAATTAGAGAAAGCTATAAAAGAGTTTAACATTTTGGTCAAAGGAAAGAGAGTAATAGATGTTGGTGCATCTACAGGGGGTTTTACCGATTGCCTTTTAAAATCCGGAGCTGAAAAAGTGTATTGTGTAGATGTAGGCTACGGACAGTTAGCCTGGAAACTGCAAAAAGATAGCCGAGTCGTAGTTATAGACAGAACCAATATAAGATATCTTACTGCTGATAAATTTGATGACCTTTTTGAATTAGCTACCATAGATGTCTCCTTTATTTCATTAGATAAAGTCCTGCCAGCGGTGTATAGTTTAATTAAGGAAAAAGGAGAAGTGGTGGCTTTAATCAAACCACAGTTCGAAGCGGGACGGGAGTTCATTCAAAAGGGCGGGGTAGTAAAGAAGGCAGAAGTTCATCAGATGGTAATTGAGAGAGTTGGCGATAAAGCGCAAAAAATGGGTTTTAGTATTCAAGGTTTAACTTTTTCCCCTTTAAAAAAAACTTCCGGTAATATAGAATATCTCATCTATTTAGTAAAAAATTCTGGAAAAGATAAGATAAATAATTTCCCTCAAATTGTTGAAGAAGTGGTAAAACAAGCTCACCAGAAACTTTCTCCCAAAAAATAATATTTGGAGTGAAGTTTTTGAATATAAATGAAAATGCTGTTTTAATCTTTGTTTTATTTATTAGCGGAGGGATAATATGCCTGGTTCTATTTATCAAGATAAGCAATTGGTTAAGGGCTAAGAAATTAAGGAAGAGATTTTCTAAAAGCAGGCAGGCGGAAAAAGAAGCAGAGAAAATATTAAGAAAAAACGGTTATACGATTATAGATGCCCAAAAAAGCAAACCACTCCTTATAACTATCGGCGATAAGATTCATCGCTACTTGGTGCGGATAGATTATTTAGCAAGGAAGAGAGGGAAAGTCTTTGTAGTAGAAGTCAAAAGTGGAGAGAAGATTCCCTATATTACCAACCGGGAGACCCGAAGACAGATGTTGGAGTATTACCTTGCTTACCAGCCGTGCGGCATTCTTTTATTAAATATGAAAAATAAGAGTATTTCTGAAGTTAAGTTTCAATTCGAAAGCACCAGGCGTCAAAAGGCAATAAAGTTAGTATATTTTTTAGCAGGAGCAATTTTTAGTTTGGTCTTATATTATTTGCTTCAAGGAGGGTGGAGATGAAATTAGACAGCATTGGTTTAATAGTGAATTATAAAAAAGAAAAAACCCGGGAAACAGCCTGCAGGATAATTGATTGGCTGAATTTTAAAAAACTAAAAGTTTACATAGAAGGAGATAAGGGTAAAGAAATTGGGAAGGAAGAATTAGACTGCCCTACTGAAAAATTTCTTAAAGAAGTTGATCTAATAATCTCTTTGGGTGGAGACGGAACTCTCCTTAGAGCAGCCAGATTGGCCGCTGCCGGAGATATACCGATTTTTGGAGTGAATTTAGGAGGATTGGGTTTTCTGACTCAAATTAGCATCAATGGCCTGGAAAAGTCTTTAGAGAAACTGTATCAGGGGAGATATTTTCTTGATGAGAGAATGATGTTAAGTTGTATAGTGAAAAGAAAAGAAGAAGAGATTAAAAAATTTACTGCCTTAAATGATGTAGTTATAGGGAAGGGAGCTTTTGCCCGAATTATCTGCCTGGCTACTTATGTCAACAATGATTATGTTATTACTTATTCGGCTGATGGATTGGTTGTCTCTACTTCTACGGGTTCTACCGCTTATTCTCTTTCTGCCGGTGGCCCTATTGTTGATCCTAATATAAATTCCATAATACTTACCCCTATCTGCCCCCATACTTTATCTGCCCGGCCTTTTATTATCGGTGAAAATGACCAGGTAAAAATAACTTTGGAATCAGGTGAAGAAAAAATAATGGTAACCATAGATGGGCAGGAGGGCTTTATCTTAAAACCAAAAGATGAAGTGATAATAAAAAAATCAGGCCATAAAGCCCGGTTAATTACTTTTAAAGAAAAAAGTTTTTATGCTATTTTACGGGAAAAATTAAGATGGAGTGGACAGATTA
>JBAUBA010000043.1:0-3228 GCA_049676265.1 Atribacterota bacterium | reverse complement strand
GGTGCCGAAGGTCGGAGTCGAACCGACACGAGCCGCAAGGCTCGCTGGATTTTGAGTCCAGTGCGTCTACCAATTTCGCCACTTCGGCATATGTGCATCTCTGTTTAAAAATTATAGGTTAAGTGATATTTATTGTCAAGAAAAAATAAAATGAAAGAAGAAAGTTATGGATAACGGGAAAAAATTTATCTTAGTTGACGGACAAGGATTGCTCTATCGTGCTTTTTATGCCTTACCTCAATTAACTACTACTTATGGCCAGATAATCAACGCTGTTTACGGGTTTACTATGATATTAATTAGGTTATTAGAAGAAGAAAAACCAGACTATATGGTAATAACCTTTGATACACCTGTTCCAACTTTTCGACATAAGAAATTTAAAGAATACAAAGCTCATCGTAAGAAAATGCCAGATGAATTAATTTGCCAAATTCCTCTAATTAGAGAAATTATAAATAATTATAATATCGCCACTTGTTCGAAAGAAGGTTATGAGGCAGATGATGTTATTGGTACTCTGGCGAAGGAAGCAGAAAAAAGAAGCTGTAATACCATTATTGTTACCGGTGATAAAGATGCTTTTCAGCTTGTCTCTCCCCATACTAAGATAATGATTACTGTCAAGGGAGTAACCGAGGTTAAAATTTATGACGAAGAAGGTATAAAGAAAAAATTCGGAGTAGGTTCTGAGAAAATAGTAGATATTTTAGCCTTAAAGGGAGATGTTTCTGATAATATTCCTGGTGTTCCGGGTATAGGAGAAAAGACCGCCCTGACTTTAATTAAAGAATTTGGCAGCATAGAAAATATTTTAAATAATACCGACAAAATTTCTAAAAAATCTTTGAGAGAACAGATCAAGAAACACGAAGACCAGATTAAAATGAGTAAAATGTTGGCTACTATTGTAAGAGAAGTTCCCATAGAATATGATTTTGATTCTTTTAAAGTTAAATTACCAAATTACGAAGAATTATGGAAAATATTTAAAAAATTAGAATTTAAAAATTTATTAAAAAAGATTGCTCCTGAAATTAATCATGAAGAGACCAAGTTAAAATTCAATTTGATTGATACCGAAGAAAAACTAGAGGGATTGGCTACTAAAATTATAGAAAGAAAATATTTTTCTTTCTATTTAGTAACTTCCTCAGACAATGTTATTTCATCAAATATGTTAGGAATTGCACTCAGTTTCAAAGATAATAAAAATTATTATATTCCGTTATTTTCTTTAAATTTACTAGAAAATTCCAAATGCCTTTCTCTCGAATTGGTTTTAAGTAAGTTGCGTCCATGTTTTGAAAATAAAGGGATTAGCAAGATTAGCCATCACCTAAAGTTTAATTTTGTGTTATTTCGTAGGCATAAAATAGAATTAGAAGGAAATAATTTTGATACTATGATTGCTGCCTATTTGTTAAATCCTTCAAGTGAGAATTATAATTTAAGAAATTTATTTTGGGAATACTTAAAATATTTTAAAAGCGAGGATAAAGAAATTAAAAAAATGGCTATCATGAGCACAAGCATAGAAGATGCTTGTGAAAATGCTCAAAATATTTTGAAATTAAAAGATATTTTAGAAGAAAAAATGGAAGAAAAAGAATTAATTTCTTTATTTAAAAAGATAGAGATGCCTTTGGTAAAAGTATTAGGAGAAATGGAAATTAATGGTATCAAAGTTAATATTGCTTTTTTAAAAAAGGTATCACGACAAGTTGATTCCCGTCTTGGAGAGTTGAAAAAAACTATCTATAATTTATCTGGAACAGAATTTAACATTAATTCTCCTAAACAGTTAAGTGTTGTACTTTTTGAAAGATTAAAACTGCCAGTAATAAAAAAAACGAAAACCGGCTATTCCACCAATGCGGAGGTACTTAATATTTTAGCTCCCCAGCACAAGGTTGTATCTTTTATTCTGGAATATAGAGAATTAGATAAACTGAAAAATACCTATATTGATAAATTACCCTTATTGGTAAATAGCAAAACCAAGAGGATACATACCTCTTTTCATCAGACTGTCACCTCGACCGGAAGGTTAAGCAGTAGTGAGCCTAATCTTCAAAATATTCCCATTAGAACCGAAATGGGAAGAGAAATTAGAAGGGCTTTTATTGCAGAGGAAGGATTTGTGCTGCTATCTGCAGATTATTCTCAGATAGAGCTGCGTATTTTAGCCCATCTCTCTCGGGATGAAAGTTTGCTTAATGCTTTTAAAAATGATGAAGATATTCATGCCCATACTGCCTCGGAAATATTCGGCATTGATCAAAACATAATTAGCAAGCAGATGAGAAGGATGGCCAAGGTAATTAATTTTGGTATTATTTATGGAATGAGTAGTTACGGGTTAGCACGCAATTTAGGGATAGGAAGAGAAGAAGCCGAAAAATATATTAATAATTATTTTTATAGATATCAAGGTGTAAAAAAATATATTGAGAGAGAAAAAGAGGAGGCCCGAAAGAAAGGCTATGTAATAACTCTATTAAACCGAAGGAGATATTTAGAAGGTATAAACAGTAAGGATAAAAATATCCGTGAATTTAATGAAAGAATTGCTATTAATGCCCCAATCCAAGGAAGCGCAGCTGACTTAATAAAATTAGCCATGATTAAAATAAGTGAATCTTTTAAAAGAGAACGATTTGCAAGCAGATTGCTACTTCAAATACATGATGAATTGATATTTGAGATTTACCAGCCAGAGTTGGGAAAAGCCAAAGATATTATAAAGGACATTATGGAAAATAGTTTAAAACTTTTTGTTCCCATAAAAGTTAATTTGAAGACGGGTAGTAATTGGGCAGAACTAAAGTAGTGTATAGCGTTTAGCGTAGAGCGTAGAGAATATCTCGTATCTCGTATCTCGTGAATCGTATCTCGCAAAGAAAGCAGAATTCAGAAACTAAATTAGTATATAGTAAGAAATTTAGAATCCGGTAATTAGAATTCAGAATAGGGTTAATTTACGCTAAAAAGCTAAAAAATTACGGAATCTTTACTCGATACTCGATACTGGATACTATAATATTATGCTATACGCTAAGCTTATATACTTAACGACTATTAAGGGAGGAATTATGACGTTGATTGTAGGTCTTACGGGTGGAATTGTAGGCGGCAAGAGCACTGTAGCATCAATGTTTAAAGATTTAGGAGCTAAAATTATTGATGCTGATAAACTTGGTCATAGTGTGATTTTGCCAAACAAAC
>JBAUBA010000042.1:0-1684 GCA_049676265.1 Atribacterota bacterium | reverse complement strand
ACCAGATTGGAGGGAGAGAATGATTTAGAAGGATTGAAAAAAATAGAGTTTTCAGATTACATTTCTTCTGCCTTAGGATTTCATCTTGTAAAAAAAACAGATAATCGAGAAAAGATATTAATCATTGGACCGGGAGGGGGATTAGATATCCTGGGAGGAATTTACAATGGAAAAAAAGAGATCTGGGGGATTGAGATGAATCCTAATGTCAAGATTTTACTTCAAAATAATTATAACGATTACTCAGGAAATATTTATAACTGTGAAGGAATTAAAATTTTAACTGGCGAGGGAAGGAGTGTATTAAAAGGATTGGAACAAAAATTTGATTTAATTCAAATTTCTTTGATCGGCTCATCCAATACTGCCTCCGGAGGATTTTACAGCATATCTGAAAATTATCTTTATACGGTTGAAGGATTTATAGATTTTTGGCAGCATCTTTCTGATGGAGGAAGTTTAAACATTACTCGTTGGTTAAAGTTTCCTCCTCGTGAAATTGTGCGTCTTTGCAGCATCAGTTTAGAGGCTCTCAGTCGAATGGGGATAGAAAAACCGGAAAATCATTTGGCCATAATCCGCAGTTGGGGAACTTCTACTCTTATCTTAAGTAAAAAAGAAATAGGAGAGGAAGAAATAAGTATAATTAAAGATTTTTGTGATAAAAGAAATTTTGATGCGGTCTATTTTCCGGGGATTAAGGAAGAAGATGCTAATATAAATCATGTTCTGGAACAGAGTTATTATTATCAGGAGATAGACCAATTGATAAATAGTTTTGAGGAGGATGAGTTAAAGGATTTTTATGATAGTTATTTCTTTAATGTTTCGGCAGTCACCGATAATCAACCTTATTTTTTCTACACTCTAAAATGGCAAAATATCCCCAAAATAATCAAAAATACAGCTAATTGGCAGCCCTTGATAGAATGGGGGAATTTAATTATATTTGCCACTTTTATTCAAGGAATAATATTTAGTATCATTTTCATATTTTTACCTTTAATTTTAAAGAGATTCCCTGTAACAAAAAGAAAGGTAAAAATTCCTTTTTTGCTTTATTTTGCCTCTTTAGGGTTAGGGTATATGCTTTTAGAGATATCCTTTATCCAAAAATTTATCCTCTATCTGGTTAATCCCAGTTATTCTACTTCTATTATTATCTTTTCTTTTTTATTTTTCTCAGGTTTGGGAAGCTTCTATTCAAGAAAAATAGAGAGAAATTATGTTAAAAGTTTGAAAATTGTTATACTTTCCCTGTGTGTAATCTTATTACTATATCAAATTATTCTACCTCAAATTTTTAATACTACTTTGAAATATAGTTTATTGGTAAGAATATTTATTACTGTGGGTTTAATCTTCCCTCTGGGATTTTTAATGGGAATGCCCTTTCCCTTAGGGATAAGGTTGGTCAGTTTTTTAGACAAAGGAAAGGGGAAAGAACTTATCCCCTGGCTATGGGCAACTAATAGTTTCTGCTCAATTATCGCCTCTGTCTCTGCAGTGATAATTGCTCTCTTCTTTGGATTTAAAGTAGTGGCTACATTAGCTGCTCTGGCATATCTTTTTGGATTTCTCAGTATAAATTATTCTAGAAAAATAATATTTTAGATGGATATAACTTTATGAATATTTTTAAATTCAATACCAGAAAAAATCATACTTCGCTTTTCTCTATTAT
>JBAUBA010000041.1:0-1905 GCA_049676265.1 Atribacterota bacterium | reverse complement strand
TCGGAGCAGAACTAAAAGCAGATTTTAACCAAAAATATGATTTTCCTTTCACCGTAAGATTGGGAGCAGCCAAAGCCCTTTCTGACCCCAAAGGATATGATATCTACGTCACCCTGGGCACTTCCTTCTAGGAATTATAATAAAGGTAAACTTTAGTGCCTGGCACTAAAGTTTACCTTTATTATTTTTTTTAGAGGAGGCCAACTTTACTGTGGTCGCCTAAAGTAAATTCGTATATTCGTGGGAGGTCTTTAGAATGATAAATCTCCACTCCTTTTCCGATAAGGCACCCTTGCATTCGTCCCTTTACATTTTCTAATTTGCTCTTTTCTAAAATTACACTGCACTCGATTTCACTCTTTTTTATTTCTACCCTTTCAGAAATGGAAGTAAAGGGTCCTATATAGGAATCAACTATCTTAACCTTTTCTCCGATTATTACCGGACCTACTATCTTAGAATTTATAATCTCTGACCCTTTCCCGATTTTTACCCTTCCTGAAATCTGAGACTTCTCATCCACTTTCGCCTCACTAACATCCCTCTCAATATCTTCCAAAATTAAACGATTGGCTTCTAAAATATCATCCGGTTTACCCGTGTCTTTCCACCAACCCTTAATAACTTCAGCTCCCACCTTATAGCCATTATCGATCATCCATTGAATGGCATCGGTAATCTCCAATTCACCCCGGGCAGAGGGCTTTATGCTCTTAATAGCCTGATGAACATTTTCATCAAAAAAATAGACTCCTATTAAAGCTAAATTGCTGACCGGTTCTTTAGGTTTCTCCACTACCCGCACAACTCGTCCCTCTTTCAACTCAGCTACTCCAAATTGCCTCGGGTCGTCCACTTCTGTCAATAACACAAAGGCATTATAATTCCCCTGAATAAATTCATCCGCATATCTTTTTACCCCGTTCTTCAGGAGGTTGTCCCCTAAATACATTAAAAATTTATCTTCTCCTAAAAAATTACGCGCCACCGATACAGCATGGGCTAATCCCAGGGCTTCCTTCTGTTCGATAAAAGAAATATTCACTCCCCACTTGCTGCCATCTTTGAGCCCGTTCTTTATATCCTCTCCGGTCTCTCCAATTATTATGCCCATATCTTTTATCCCACAATCCCTAATTGCCTCTATTGCATAAAAAAGTACCGGTTTATTGGCAATGGGAATTAAATGTTTGGCGCTGGTGTGAGTGAGCGGCCTAAGGCGAATACCTTTTCCTGCACATAGAATTATTGATTTCAATTTTATTTCTCCCTCCTTTTATCTCTTATTATCTTTCTT
The DNA here is from genome assembly GCA_049676265.1 of Atribacterota bacterium. Lineage (GTDB taxonomy): Bacteria > Atribacterota > Phoenicimicrobiia > Phoenicimicrobiales > Phoenicimicrobiaceae > Sediminicultor. The sequence continues at coordinate 608 of JBAUBA010000041.1, read as the reverse complement.
ATTATTATTTTTCTTAGAATAATATCTTTCCTATATTCCTCCCGAAAATTTTTCCGGCTTTCAAAAATATCTTCGGCCTTTTAAATGCCTCCCTAAAAACCAAAGAATGGTTTTCAAAATTTGCCATCCGCTCGATAAATTCAGCATTCTCTTTAAACAACGAGAAAATATCCTCTAATTCGTGCTCACTTTTATTTAATCTCTCGTAAACTTTCCTGGCCCACAGTCCAAATTTAATTTCTCTGCCAAATTTACTCTTCCATCTCTTGTCATATTCCTCCAGCGCGCCTTCCTGAATGCACTCCACCAGAATCTCGGCCGCTTTCATCCCGTAATAAATTCCTCCCCCGGTTAAAGGTTTTACCTGCCGGGCTGCATCCCCCACTACCGCTACCTTCCTGTAAATACTCTGGCATAGTCCTATCGGAATAATCCCGGCTAATTTATCGATAATTTCGCCTTTTATCCCTTCTTCTTCTATCACTCGATCTAACTCCCTGCGTCCATTTTCCGCAATTACCCCTAACCTTATAATTCCGTCTCCTTCAGGGATAATCCACACAAAAAAAGGAATTCCTTCCCGCATATATACTCGGGTCATCTCCCCC
>JBAUBA010000040.1:0-4768 GCA_049676265.1 Atribacterota bacterium | reverse complement strand
GAAAAAACAGTGTTTTCAAGCATTTTTAGTAAATTTAATCTAAATTATCATTCATGAGATAGTTTTCTTATATATAAAATAGAAATATGTTGAATAATTATAAAAGAAATTGCTATATATTGCAAGTGTTTTAACTCATTGAGGGTAATTTAGTTGTAATAAAAGTCCCAAAATCTTTAGTTATGTTCGGTTTTTATGTGTTATAATAAAATATAAGTAATTACACTACTACACGTTAAATGCTACCCGATCTACGCTATACTAAATGCGCAATACGCAATACGAATACGCGATATACGGAATACGAGAATAAAAAAGGAGGTTTTTAAAGATGTTAAGAAGTGTATTGTTTCATAAGAGAGGAAAAATATTTGCCTGCATTTTTGTTGCTTTAATAGTTTTTCTTTGGTTGAGTATTTCCGGAATTAATTTTGCTCAAAGCTCCAGTCCGGAGGAAATCGAAAAGATGAAGAGTATTCAAATTATCAACCCTCACCCCCCTTTTTCTCTTAGGATATGGTTAGATAATCAACGAGGAGCTACCTTTGCACCCGGAGAGAAGATTAAAATTTCTTTCCAGGCTTCTCAGGATTCCTTTGTAAAGATTTATAGCTACGATATTGAAGGCAGGGCAATAACTATATTTCCCAACCGGTATTCACCAGATAATTTTGTAAGAGCGGGAGAAATTAAATCTATTGAAGGTATAATTGATCCTAGATCCAGACCGGGGATTGAATATGTTCAGGGGTTTGCCACTTCCAGACGGATAGTTATGCCCGAAGTGAGCCCAGATTATAAAAAACATATCCAAACCATGAAGGGTATAATAGTATCCCTACCTCCTGCTGCCTGGGTTTCGAGTAATCTATTAAGTTATACGGTAAGGCCAATCACTCCGCCTCCGCCTCTTGCTAATTATGGCAGGATTATAGTCACTTCCCAACCTCGAGGTGCCAAGGTATATCTGGACAATGTTCAACGGGGAATGACCCCCTTAAATTTGGATAGGGTTGCTACAGGCCAACATCAGATTAAATTGGTAATGGCAGGTTATCAGGATTGGAGTAATTATGTCTCAGTTTCACCTTCTCGAACGACTACAGTTTCTACTAATTTAATTCCTGTAAATGCATATGGTTCAATCTCTATTTCCTGTAATCAGGGTAGTGCTGAGATATTTTTGGACGGAATCCATAGAGGCAGAACTTATTCGAGTAGGTCAGTAGTATTAGAAAATGTAGAAAAAGGATATCATGAGCTCCTTGTAACTAAAATAGACTATAAAGATTGGAGCAAAAGGGTATATGTTTCATCTTCTCAAACTATAAAAACTGTAGTTAATTTAGTTAAACAGGTACTTGATGGTTCAATCTCTGTTTACTGTAATCAAGGTAACGCTAAAATCAATTTAGATGGAAACTATGTAAAACGAACTTCTACTAATAAGTCGGTAGAGCTAAACAATATTGCAGAAGGGTACCACGAATTATCAATCACTAAAGATGGCTATCAGGATTGGATTAGTACCATAATGGTTACAACCAACCAAACTTATATGGTCTCTGCTTACTTAGTTTCTGAAATTAGCTATGATGGTTCCATTGCTGTTTACTGTAATGTAAACGGAGCAAAAATATTTTTAAATGGAACTTATAAGGCAACGGCTTCATCTACGCAACCAAAAATCTTAGAGGAATTAAAAGAAAGAGAATACGAGATTACTCTAATAATGGATGGATATAGAACCTGGCTAGAAGATATTTGGGTATATTCCAGCGAGACTACATCTATCTACATAGAAATGAAGAAATTAGAGTAATAAAATAATTTTAATGAAAAATGTCCTATAAGTTAGTGTTAAAAGCAGATTAGAAGTTGTTCTAATCTGCTTTTAACTAAAGTTTATTTTTTATCCAAATTTAAGCAATTTCCTTATTAATTTTTTGTTAATAACCGGTTATTTTTATTTTCTAAATAGATGTAGATTTATTAAAAGGAGGAAGCAATAGATATGAATGAAGAAATAGATGTAGTAATTATCGGAGGAGGGCCTGGTGGGTATGTATCGGCTATAAAAGCTGCCCATTTAGGACTGAAAGCCGTCCTTATAGAAAAGGATAAATTAGGAGGAGTCTGTTTGAATTGGGGTTGTATTCCTACCAAAGCTTTGGTAAGTACTGCAGAACTATTAAACCATCTCCAAAGGGCTGGAGAATTCGGGATTCAAGTGAAAGATTATTCTATCGATTTTCCTGCCATAATGAAAAGGAAAGACCTGATAACCCAAAGATTATCCTCTGGAGTAGGACAGTTGATGAAAGCCAATCAGGTAAGGGTAGCAAGAGGGGAAGGAAAGATAGTCGAACCGGGGAAAGTGGAAGTTACGAATACTGCCGGAGAAAAAGAGCTCATAAAGACCAAAAATATCATCATTGCTACCGGTTCAAAGGTGATGAGACTTCCTATCCCGGGCATAGATAGTGAAGGAGTTATAACCAGTGACGAAGCTCTATCCTTAAGTGAGCTGCCCTCCAGAATGTTAATTATCGGAGGAGGAGTAGTGGGTATAGAATTCGCCGGTATCTTTAAGGCTTTGGGGGTGGAAGTTACTGTTGTTGAGATGCTCCCCAGGATCTTACTCCCCATAGATGAAGAGATAGCCTTCAGGCTTACTCAACTCCTGAAAAGAAAAGGGATTGAAATTCTTACTGATTCCAAGGTAAAGGAGATAAAGAAGAACCATCAGAATTTAGAAGTTCTGATTTCCACCTCTGATGGAGAAAAAAAATTAGAGACCGAAAAAGTACTGCTAGCTGCCGGTAGAATACCTGAGTTGGGAAATATAGATGTTCAAAGACTGGGTATCGAGTTAGATGGGAAAGCGATTAAAGTAGATGAAAAGATGAGAACTAATATTCCCGGTATCTATGCAGTCGGGGATGTAGTAGGCAGGATAATGTTGGCCCATGTCGCTTCTCGAGAAGGGATAGTTGCGGTAGAAAATATCTCAGGTAAAGAGACTTTGATGGATTACAAAGTAGTCCCTAATTGTGTATTTTCTATGCCCGAAGTAGCCAGTGTAGGTCTAACTGAAGAGGAAGCCAGAAAAGAAAATAATAATATTAAAGTCTCCAAATTCCCTTTTATGGCTAATGGTAAGGCCCTTGGTATGGGAGAGACTGAAGGAATGGTAAAGATAATTGCTGATGCTGATACTTCTGAACTCTTAGGTTTTCACATTTTAGGAGTTCACGCCAGTGACCTGATTGCCGAGGGTACCCTGGCTATGTCTATGGAAGCTACTGCTTTCGAGATTATAAATACTATCCACGCTCATCCTACCCTGGCAGAAGCCATCGCCGAAGCAGCTGAAGGGATAGTCGGCAAACCCATTCATCTGACCCGGGCATAATTGGTTATTGATTAAGTAAAACATAAATTCCAAAATTTCTCTGAATAAAAAAAGATAATATGAGAGGAAATTAAATATAACTCCATAAAAATTATCTTATTAAGGAGGTATAGTTGTGAGAAAATCTGTAATTATTAAATTGTTATTGTGCCTGATACTAATTTCTTTTTTATCTGTTAATTATGCATCAGGTGAAACTATGGGAAGCGCAATTACCTGGGATAAGACCTTTGGCGGAAATGGTGAAGATATGGGATTTTCTATTATCCAAACTAAAAATGGAGGATATGCAATAGCCGGATATGCAATATTTCCGAGAAAAGAAAAAAAGGATGACTGGAGATCAAAACTAGGATATATAATATTAGAAAAATCTAAAAGACAGGACTTCTGGATAATAAAACTTGATAAGAATGGAAATAAAGAATGGGATGAAGTTTTTGGTGAGAATGGACCTGATATAGCGAACTCTATTATCCGAACCAAGGATGGAGGATATGCAGTTGCCGGGTTTATCTGGACAATATACGCTGAAAAACAGGATATCTGGATAATAAAACTTGATGAGAACGGAAATAAAGAATGGGACAAGACTTTTGATAAAGATAAAAATGATGTAGCATATTCTATCATTCAAACCAAGGATGGAGGTTATGCAATTGCCGCTAGTACCGGATTCAAGCTCTGGGGGGAAGCAAATTGCTGGGTAATAAAACTTGATGCCAAAGGGAATATGGAATGGGATAAAAACTTTGGAGGGATAGGTTGGGATGAAATATATTCTATTATCCAGACCAAAAGTGGTGGTTTTATTGCTGCCGGAAGTTCATGGTCAAAAGGCGCAGGAAGAGGAGATATCTACGTAGTAAAACTTAATAAAAGAGGAGACCTGGTTTGGGATAAGACATTTGGGGGAAGCGATTATGATGATGCCCGCTCTATTATTCAAACTGATGATGGAGGTTATGCTGTTACCGGGTTTACGGTATTAGAAGATACGGGAGATAGAGATAGTTGGGTAATAAAATTGGATAAAGATGGTAATAAAGTTTGGGATAAAACCCTCGGTGGGACGAGCGAAGATTGGGCAAACTCTATTATTCAGAATAAAAATGGGGATTATGTTGTCGTCGGTTGGACAAAATCGATGGGTGCAGGTAAGACTGATATTTGGATAGTAAAACTTAACAAAAATGGAGATCTGCTATGGGATAAGACATTTGGAGGAAGTGAAAACGATGAAGCTCACTCTGTTATTCAAACTGATGATGGAGGTTATGCTGTCGCCGGTTGGACGAAATCAAAAGGAGCAGGAAATTCTGATGTCTGGGTACTAAAGCTCGATGAAAATGG
>JBAUBA010000039.1:0-1674 GCA_049676265.1 Atribacterota bacterium | reverse complement strand
ATAGAAGTGGAAGATTTAAAAGCAAAAATCGCAGAAAGTGCAGAATTCATTAATCGGAAAAGTAAGATCAAGCCAAAAATAGCTATTATTTTGGGAACAGGATTAGGAAGACTGGCAGAAGATATTGAAGAAAAAGAAATTATCCCTTATAGTGAAATTCCTAATTTCCCCGTATCTACAGTTCAAGGCCATAGTGGAAACCTGGTTTTGGGAAAGTTGGGTAATAAAGAAGTAGTAGCCATGCAGGGCAGATTTCATTATTATGAAGGTTACAGCTTAAAAGAGGTCACCTTTCCGGTAAGGGTGATGAAAAAGTTAGGTGCAGATATAATTATTATTTCCAATGCAGCAGGCGGGATGAACCGTTTCTTTAAGAGAGGGGATTTAATGCTTATTACTGATCATATAAATCTGTTTGGAGATAATCCTTTAATTGGTCCTAATGATGAAGAATTAGGACCAAGATTTCCAGATATGTCTGAAGCTTATAGCTATAAACTTATCGAGTTAGCTAAGAAAGTAGCCTTAAAAGAAAAAATTAAGTTGCAAGAAGGAGTATACGTAGGGCTAACCGGCCCTACTTTAGAGACCCCTGCTGAATATAGATTTTTAATAAATATTGGTGCAGATGCAGTAGGTATGTCCACTGTTCCAGAGGTTATAGTAGCTAATCATATAGGAATGAAAGTATTGGGAATTTCCTGTATCACTGATTTAGCCATAGATGGAGTGATAGTAAAAACCAGTGTAGAGGAAATTTTAAAAGCTGCCTCGGATGCTGAACCGATTATGACCAAATTAATAGAGAAGGTAATAAAAAAAATTGATTAATAATGGTTTGAGAGTAGCTCTTCTATCTGCTTTGCCCATTAGCGAATTAAGAGGGGCTATCCCGATAGCTCTAACAATTTATAAAATGCCGGCTTTTTCGGCTTATGTATTTGCGGTATTAGGGAACATAGTTCCGGCAATTTTCTTATTGCTATTTTTAAAACCTTTTTCTGAATATTTACGTCAGTGGCATTATTTTGATATGTTTTTTGAATGGCTTTTTAAACGAACACGTCGGAATACTGAAGAAAAATTCGAAAAATACGGAGCCATATTTTTATTATTTTTTGTAGCTATTCCCCTGCCCGTAACAGGGGCCTGGACCGGTTCAGCTGCTGCTTTTATCTTTGGCATAAGGTTTTGGTATGCTTTTCCTACAATAGTGGGAGGGGTTATGATAGCGGGAGTAATTGTTACTTTGACCAGTCTGGGGATAATTAATTTTGTATAATTTTGTATCGCGTATTGCGTATCGCGTATTGCGTGAAGAAAATAAGAGCCAGAATTCAGAAGCCAGGAAACAGAAAATAGGATGGTATCGAGGAGAAAGATGAAGACTATCGAATGGAAAGATGGAAAAGTGTTTCTAATTGACCAGAGAAAACTTCCTTTAAAATATGAAATAATTAATTGTTTTACTTACCAAGAAGTAGCAGTAGCTATTAAGAAGATGAAAATAAGAGGTGCGCCGGCTATCGGGGTGGCGGCTACCTTTGGCATGGCTTTAGCTGCTTATTCTTCAAAAGCAAGTACTTACGGAGAATTTATCCAAGATATGGAAAAGGCCAAAAACTGCCTATTCCTTACTCGGCCTACTGCAATCAACCTGTTTTGGGCATTAGA
>JBAUBA010000038.1:0-2290 GCA_049676265.1 Atribacterota bacterium | reverse complement strand
TCAGCCAGCCGGCAGGGCTCTGGATGTTTTTCCTCTCCATGAGCAAATCTAATTTCTCCTCAATCTTCTTCAGCGAATATTCTTTTAACATCTTCTCCACAAATCCCTCCTTAAAATCTAATTCAGCCATCCGCTCTCTTATTGCCTGCATATTTTCTTCTCCTTCCTCTTTTAATTTTTTAAAATTAACAGCAGCAACAGCATCTTTTTCTCTCTTTGTTGTTGTTGTTAAATTGGTAATGTTAAGATTGGTATTGTTAGGGTATCGTTTTGATACCAAAGAAAGTATCATATTGCTACCAACATTGGTATCATTTTGCTACCAATCAGGTTTCATTTTGCTACCAACAAAATTTATTATTTTGCCCGGATCCGGATGCTTTGTGAACTCCTCAAGAGAGATAACCTGATAGATATTATTTCTATAATGACCGGTAGAAGATTTACCCCGGGTTATATTTTTAATCAGACCAAATTTAACCAGGGTATTTTGATATCTGAGCAAAGTAGTTTTAGCAATCCCCATCTGTTGACAAAGGGAATCTATCCTTTTCTTCCTAATACCAATGACTAAATTATCCCGTAACCCGTATCTTTAATCGGTCAATAGGTCAATTGAATAAACTTTTTTTCAAAAAAAGCAGGGAGTAGAAAAGGGGTCAGGTCTCAACGTTTGACATAACTCTATCTAAGTACTAACATTTTATTATGACTAGACCTTTACGATTATCTTTTGAAAATGCTTTTTATCATATTACCGCCAGGGGTAACCGGAGAGAAAAGATATTCTACTCCGACCGGGATAAAGAGATATTTTTAAAAAGATTAAAAGAGGTGCTCATCAAATATTCGATGATTTGTTACGCTTATTGCCTCATGGATAATCATTATCATCTCTTTGTTAAAACGAATCAATCCAACCTATCTCAAGGTATCCATTATCAGAAACAGTTCTTATGCCAATTGGTTTCGTAATAAACATCAAATCATCGGTCCTCTTTTTCAAGGGCGGTTCAAATCTATCCTGGTGGAAGCCGATCATTATGCCCTTACCCTCTCAGCTTATATTCATCTCAATCCCTTACGTGCCGGAATCATAAAACAATTAGAGGATTATCCCTGGAGCAGTTATTTGGATTACTTAAATTTAAGAAAATCTGATATAACTGATCCTTCTTTTGTACTAAAATCTATAGACCATGATACTTTGAAAGCAATGAGCAAATATCGAGCGTATGTTAGCGAAAATCAGAAGATGAAAGATCCCATTAAGGAATCCTATCACCCTATCGCTCTTGGCAGTGAAACCTTTATTGAAAGGGTAAAAGAAAAGATGGAACATCTAGGTCGAAGAAGAGAGATTCCTTCTACCCGCTTTCTGTCTAAATATGATGTGGGTACGATTATTACCAAAATGACCCAAGCATTACATATTGAAAGAAGGATAATCTTTGATAAAAGAAGAGGGAACCTGAATCGCTCTTTGGCCATCTATCTCATTAAGCGGTTCACCTCACTTTCCTTATCTGAAATAGGCAAAATTTTCAAGATGGATTATTCAGCTGTTCCCCAGGCTGCTAAAAGATTTGAACAAAAAACCGAAGTTAATCATGAAATAAAAGAGGTCATGCAAAGGGTGATAACAGCTTTAAAGGAAGTATGAATGTCAAATGTTGAGACCTGACCCCTTTATTTCATGCTTTCAAATGAATATAAAATAAACAGATTTTTGATATAATAAGTACAAACCAGTAAGATAAATAATTTTAGGAAAAGAGGACTAATAATGAAAAGTAAAATAATCATCATTGGTGGTGGGATAGCAGGACTTTCAGCAGGTGTTTTTGGTCAGAAGTATGGATTTGAGACTGAAATATTTGAAATGCATACTATTCCCGGAGGGCAGTGTACAGCATGGAAGAGAAAGGGTTACATGTTTGATTATTGTATTGGGTGGCTTTTGGGTTCATCTTCAGGAAGTATGAATACACTGTGGAAACAACTGGGGGCATTATCAGAAGATATACCTATCATTGACCCTGAAGTCTTTATCAGAAATGTAGACAATGAAGGTCAAGAATTCTTAATATATAAAGATATACAAAAATGGAAAGCCTATCTGAAAAGCATTTCTCCCGAAGATGAAGAAGCCATATCAAGGATGTTTTCTATCATAGCTAAATTTTCTCTTTCCGGTGATACAGAGGAAATTATGAAGCCTAAACCGTTAAGAAGAACTCTTCCCATGTTAAAGATTTTTTTAAGGATGTTGCCAGCCATGATTCCCATG
>JBAUBA010000037.1:0-10989 GCA_049676265.1 Atribacterota bacterium | reverse complement strand
AAATAGTTCATTCTAAAGATGCTCTTTTAATTAACGTAATTACCGAAAGTATGTCCTTGGGGATTTTAAAAGCCCCGGGAGAGATGGGAGCTGATATCGTGGCTGGCAATGCCCAGTCTTTTGGAATGGATTTAAATTATGGCGGTCCCTACAATGCCTATTTAGCCACCAAAAAACAATATATCAGACAACTTCCCGGAAGAATCGTAGGAGAAACAGTCGATGTGGACGGGAAAAGGGTTTTTGTAATGACTATGCGGGCCCGGGAACAGGATATAAGGAGAGAAAAAGCAACTTCTAACATTTGTACCAACCATAATTTAAACGTTATCGCTGCTAATATTTATCTTTCTCTTATGGGCACTGAAGGCATTTATCAACTTTCTCTTCTAAATACTAAATCTGCCCATTATTTAGAAAACTTATTATTAAAATCCGGGAAATTTGAAAAAGTGTTTAATTATCCCTTCTACAATGAATTTTTACTAAAAAGTAAAGAAGACATATCCACCCTTAACAAAAAATTATTAGAAAATAATTTTATTCCTCCTCTTAAAATTTGTGAATTTTATCAGGCGGAAAATCTAAGGCCTGTTTTACTCTTTGCAGTAACTGAAACATTAAGTAGGGATGACCTAAATAAAGCTGCTAAGATTCTTTCGGAATAAGGAGGAGAAAATATGAAATTAATATTTGAAAAAAGTATAGAAGGAAGAGATGGTTATTCGTTACCTCGAGATTTATTTGAGGATGTTAAAACTGAAGAATGTTTACCTGAATATGCTATTGGTAAAGATAAAAAATTACTTAGTGAAATATCGGAAGTAGATGTTGTTCGACACTTCACCAAACTTTCTAAATTAAATTATGGTCTTGATGATGGTTTCTACCCCTTAGGTTCGTGCACCATGAAGTATAACCCTAAAATTAATGAAAAGTTGGCCTCCTTGAGTAATTTTGTGTATGCTCATCCCCTGGCTCCTGAAGAAACAGTTCAGGGTTGTTTAGAAATTGTCTATAACTTAAATAAATTACTCTGCGAAATAACCGGCATGGATGAATATACTATGGCCCCTGCTGCTGGTGCCCATGGAGAATTAACCGGGAATCTTATTATAAGAAAATATTTTGTAGACCGCGGGGACATCCGGCATAAAATGCTAATTCCCGATTCCGCTCATGGTACTAATCCTGCTTCAGCCGCTATGGCTGGGTTTCAAGTTGTTGAAGTAAAATCAAATGAAAAAGGAACGGTCGACCTAAAAAAATTAGCTGAATTGATGGACGAAGATACTGTAGGATTAATGTTGACTAATCCCAATACCGTAGGATTATACGATGAAGGAATAGAAGAAATTGAAAAGATTGTCCACGGTAAAGGTGGTCTGCTCTATTACGATGGAGCCAATCTTAATGCCTCCCTGGGAATCATCAGGCCCGGAGATGCCGGGTTCGATGTAGTTCATCTTAATCTGCATAAAACTTTTTCTACTCCTCATGGAGGAGGTGGACCAGGAGCCGGAGTAATCGGAGTAAAGAAAGACCTTATTCCCTACCTTCCCACTCCCAATGTTGCTTTTGACTCTGAACGAAAGAAATATTATCTATTAGATGTCGGAGAAAAGAGCATCGGTATGGTAAGGGCATTCTGGTCTAATTTCTCGGTGTTGCTTAAAACTTATGCCTGGATTCTTTCTATGGGACCTGATGGTCTTTATAATACCTCTGAAATGAGTATTATTAATGCCAATTATCTTTTGGCTAAATTAAAAAAATATTATGCACCAGCTTATGACCGTTATTGTGGGCACGAATGTACGGTTACCGGAAGAGAATATAAAAAATATGGGGTAAAAACCTTAGATATTGCCAAAAGATTAATGGATTATGGCATGCATCCACCCACTATCTATTTCCCCCATTTCGAACCTTATGCGGAAGAAACTATAATGGTAGAACCCACTGAATCAGAAAGTAAAGAAATGCTGGATAAATTCGTTGATATTATGATAAAAATCTCTGACGAAGCCAAAACAAACCCTGAATTATTGACCACTGCTCCTCATAATACTCCCATTAGAAGGACTAATGATGCCTTAGCTGTAAAGAGAGTAATTTTGACTTATGATGATGAATTAAAACTGAAAGATGAATTAAACTATCAAGAAAAAGATATTAATTTTTAACCAGGAGGCTTAAAAAATGGAAGAACAAGAACTATTATTAACTCCTCTCCATGAGGAACACTTAAAATTAAAGGCACGGATGATACCCTTTGATGGCTTTGATATGCCGGTCCAGTACACGGGTATTATAGAAGAACATTTTGCAGTAAGAGGAAATATTGGCATCTTTGATGTATCTCATATGGGAGAGATTGAACTTAAAGGTAAAGATGCCCTTCCCTTCGCTGATTATCTGGTAACTAATTCGGTAATAAATTTGAAGGATGGGGATATAAAATATTCTCCTCTATGTTATCCTCACGGAGGTCAGGTCGATGATCTCTTTGTCTATAAGGTACGGGACGATTTTGTACTTTTAGTAGTAAACGCCTCGCCTGATTATTCAGTTAAAGATTATGACTGGATTTTAAAAAATAAAGGTGATTTTGATGTAGATATTAGCAATAAAAGTAAAGAATACGGAGAAGTGGCCGTCCAAGGCCCCGACTCTATAAAACTTTTAGAACCTTTGGTAAAGGCAGATATTTCTCTTAAAGAGTTAAAACGCTTTAAGTTTATTTTTGGCGAACTCTTTGGTAAGAAGATTCTTATCTCAAGAACTGGGTACACCGGAGAAGACGGTTATGAAATTTACACTTTTAAATCTAAAGATATCATAGATATCTGGCAGGGTATTCTTAAAGAGGGTAAAAAATACGATTTAAAACCATGTGGATTAGGATGTAGAGACACTACTCGATTTGAAGTCTGTTATTGGCTTTACGGTAATGATATTGATGAAACTGTAAACCCATTAGAGAGCGGCCAGAGTTGGACGGTAAAGCTTGATAAAGAGGACTTTATAGGAAAAGATGCTTTGCTTGAAATAAAAGAAAAAGGAGTTAGCAGAAAATTAGTGGGACTTTATATCCCTCAAGGTGGTATCCCCAGAAATAAAATGGAAGTAAAAAAGGGTGGCAAAAAAATCGGATATATTACCACAGGAAATTATTGTCCATCCCTAAAAAAAGTGTTTGCCTTGGCAATCATTGACCTTCCTTACACTGAAAAAGGTGGTAAGGTGGATATTGCTATCAGGAATAGAGAAGTTGAAGCAGAAGTTGTGGGGACACCCTTTCTCCCACCATTTAACAAAAGATAAAAAAAAGAAAATAAATACAATTTTTTTTTAAAAAAAGAAGGATTTTAAATTATTCATGCAGAATACTATATTATTAAGTAAAACAATAAAAATGATGCCTGCTAAAATATTCTCAGAGAAAGTGAGGTGATTTTTATAAATACAATAAAATTAATCTTAAAGGAGGCAACGCCATAAAAAAATATTTATAATAACTTTAATTATCTTTTTATCATAATCGTTAAACAATTTTTTAATCCTGAAAAAATTTGAAAGGAGATTTATAATGACTGCTATAATGGATTTCTTAACTATACTTGATGATTTTGTTTGGGGACCACCCATGATGATAGCATTAGTAGGAACTGGAATATTCTTAACTATCAGATTAGGTTTCCCGCAATTTAAACATACCGGTTATGCCTTGAAACTTATCTTTAAAGGTGCTCTCAAAAAAGATGATTCTGCAAAGGAAGAAGGAGAAATTACTCCTTTCCAGGCACTTACTTCAACACTTGCTGCCACAGTAGGAAACGGTAATATCGCCGGAGTAGCCACCGCGGTAGCTGCTGGCGGTCCAGGTGCATTGGTATGGATGTGGCTTACTGCTTTAGTTGGAATGTGTACCAAAATGTGTGAAGCTACCCTGGGAGTAAAATACAGAATCAAAGATAAAGACGGAGCGTACGCAGGCGGTTCGATGTATTTTATCCAAAAAGGTATGGGACAAGGATGGCTGGGCTGGCTTTTCGCCTTTTTCGGTGCAATCGCTGCTTTTGGTATCGGAGATGCGGTTCAGACCAATTCTATGGCTTTGGTAGGCAATAGTGTTTTTAACATACCAACGTGGTTAACAGGTGCCGTCTTAACTTTTTTAGTTTTTATAGTCGTAGTCGGAGGAATTAAAAGAATCGGTGAAGTTACCGAAAAATTAGTTCCCACCATGGCAATTTTCTATATTGTCGGCGCCTTGATTATCATCATCGCTAAAATCAATATGCTGCCTTGGGCACTCGGAGAAATATTTAAATCCGCTTTCTCTGGAAGGGCTGCTTTTGGTGGATTTGCCGGGGCCACTGTAGCTCAAGCTATGAGATACGGTGTCGCAAGAGGAATATTCTCTAACGAAGCTGGTTTGGGTAGTGCAAGCATGGCTCATGCTGTTGCCAAGACCCCTCATCCTGCTCGTCAAGGAACCATTGCTATGGTCGGAGTTCTGATTGATACTCTGATTATCTGTTCTATGACCGGTATTGTTATTGTAATGACTAAATCTTTGGAAACAGGTCTTACCAGTACTGCACTTACAGCTCATGCCTTTTCATCTGTGTTGGGAGGAGTAGGAGGACCTATTGTTGCCATTGGTTCTCTTTTGTTTGGTTATTCTACCATCATCACCTGGTGTTACTATGGACAGCAATGTGCTCGTTACATTGTCGGACCTTCTATAGTTAAGCCTTATGCCTGGCTTTTTGTTATAGTTGCCTTTTTAGGCGCTATAGCAAAAGTTCCTTTGATCTGGTTGCTTACTGATATGCTTAATGGAGCAATGGCTATTCCTAACTTACTTGGTCTGCTCTTCTTAAGCGGTGTAATGGCAAAAGAATTAAAAGATTATTTCTCTAACCCTGAATTGTTAGGCCGTTAGAAGAAAACCTTATAGAGGAGGGGTGAACATTGCCTCTCCTCTTCTTACATTAACTAAAAAGGAGGAAAATAAAAAAATAATGATAGTTGGAATTCCTAAAGAAATTAAAAATAACGAAAACAGAGTAGCAATTACTCCGGCTGGGGTAAAAGCTTTCAGCCAAACAGGGAATCAAGTGCTGGTTCAAAAATCTGCTGGTTTAGGAAGTGGTATCGAAGATAGCGAATATATTCAAGCAGGTGCAACTATAATTGAAACAGCTGAAGAGGTATTTGAAAAAGCAGAAATGATTATAAAAGTAAAAGAACCCTTATCCTCTGAATTTAATCTTCTAAGACCTGGACAGATCCTCTATACTTATCTTCATTTCGCTTCCTCCCTCGAACTAACTAAGGCTATGATGGACAGAAAGATTATCGGTATTGCTTACGAAACCGTCCAGACCGAAGATGGTTCTTTACCCTTGTTAGCTCCTATGAGTGAAGTAGCTGGAAAAATGGCCGGTCATGTTGCTGCTTATTACTTGGCACTACCTTATGGTGGTAGAGGTGTACTAATGGGTGGAGTACCCGGAGTTGCACCCGCCAAAGTAGTAGTACTTGGTGGAGGTACTGTGGGTACCTGTGCTGCAAAAGTAGCTGCTGGTATAGGAGCAAATGTTACTTTATTAGATATTAGTATCAATCGATTAAAATATTTAGCAGATGTTTTACCTAAAAACATAACTTTATTAATTTCTAATCAGCATAATATAGAAGAAGAAATAAAAGATGCAGATGCAGTAATTGGAGCAGTTTTAATTCCTGGAGCAGAAGCTCCAAAATTAATAACCAAGGAAATGCTAAAGATGATGAAACCAAATTCCGTTATAGTAGATGTAGCTATTGACCAAGGTGGATGTATAGAAACAAGCAGACCCACTTCTCATAGTGAGCCAGTTTATAAAGTTAACAATGTATTACACTATTGTGTTACGAATATGCCTGGAGCGTTTTCCAGGACATCTACCTTCGCTTTAACTAACGCTACCCTTCCTTATGGCCTAGAAATTGCCAATAAAGGCTATAAAAAAGCAATAAAAGAAAATAAAGCTTTAGCCAAGGGATTGAATGTTATCGATGGTAAAGTGACTTATAGACCGGTAGCGAAGGTTTTTAATTTAAAATACTATCCAGTAGAAGAAGTGATTACTTAATCTACCAATTTATTAATAAACTAATTGGCTGATTGACCGATTTGTTAGTTTATTAATTAAAACTAGCGGTTAATACTTCACTCACTTACATAATAAAAAAAGACCTTTATACAAAAACATATAGAGGCCTTTTTTTATATTTATATTATTTTATTGTTAACTTACTTAGTACATTCCGCCCATGCCACCCATTCCACCTGGAGGCATAGCCGGCATATCTTTCTTTTCTTCAGGTTTATCGGTAACTAAACATTCGGTAGTAAGGATCATTCCACCTATACTGGCTGCATTTTGTAAGGCAGATCTGGTAACCTTAGCCGGATCAACAATACCTGCTTTTATCATATCGGTAAATTCTCCGGTTAAAACATCAAAACCAATACCCTTTTCTTTGCCCTTTAATTTCTCTACAATCACTGAACCCTCATAACCAGCATTCTGGGCAATCTGTTTCGCTGGAGCTTCTAAAGATTTTATGATAATTTTTACTCCGATTTTCTCATCACCTTCTAATTTCATATTTTCCAATGCCGGAATAATATTAATTAAAACAGTTCCTCCGCCAGCAACAATGCCTTCTTCTACCGCTGCTTTGGTTGCAGATAGGGCGTCCTCAACTCGATGTTTCTTTTCTTTAAGTTCAGTTTCAGTGGCTGCACCAACTTTAATAACGGCTACTCCGCCAACCATCTTTCCCAATCTCTCTTGTAATTTTTCGCGATCATAATCAGAGGTAGTGTCTTCAATCTGAACCCTAATTTGGGCTTCGCGTTTCTTAATTTCTGCAGTATCGCCTTTCCCATCTACAATGATAGTCTCTTCTTTGGTTATTTTAACTTGATGGGCACTTCCTAACATCTTAATTTCTGTATTTTCTAATTTGAGCCCTATCTCTTCAGAAATTAACTGTCCGCCAGTAACCACTGCAATATCAGCCATCATTTCTTTTCTTCTATCTCCAAAACCAGGCGCCTTTACAGCAACACAATTTAAAGTTCCTCTAATTTTATTTACTACTAAAGTAGCTAAAGCCTCTCCTTCGACATCCTCAGCAATAATTAATAAAGGTTTGGCGGATTGAGCAACTTTTTCCAAGATAGGTAATAACCCTTTCATATTACTTATCTTAGAATCAGTTATTAATATATAAGGATCATCGAAAATTGCTTCCATCCTTTCTGCATCAGTTACCATGTAAGGGGAAATATATCCTTTATCAAATTGCATTCCTTCTACTACTTCTAAAGTAGTGCCTAAAGTTTTGGATTCTTCTACGGTGATTACTCCGTCTTTCCCTACTTTTTCCATAGAATCAGCAATAATATCTCCTATTTCCCTATCAGCAGCTGAAATTGAAGCTACATTAGATATAGATTCTCTATCACTAACTTCTTTACTCAACTTTTTAATTTCGCTAACTGCTTTCTCTACAGCTTTATCTATTCCCCTCTTTACCATAATGGGGTTTGCGCCAGCTGCAACATTTCTCAACCCTTCATGAATAATAGCCTGAGCTAATACAGTAGCAGTAGTTGTACCATCTCCAGCAATATCATTAGTTTTAGTTGCTACTTCTTTAACAAACTGGGCTCCCATATTTTCAAAAGGGTCCTCAACATCAATCTCGCGAGCAATAGTAACTCCATCATTAGTAATGGTGGGGGAACCAAATTTTTTATCTAAAACTACATTCCTTCCCTTAGGACCTAAAGTAATTCTTACACTGTCAGCTAAGGTTCTTGCACCTTTCTCCAAGGCTCTCCTTGCATCTTCATCAAACAAAAATTGTTTTGCCATTTACTTATCCTCCTTTTATATTTAACCTCTTTATATTTTTTCTAAAAATTAAATTCTTTTTAAATCATTTTTAATCTAAAAATTTAGATTTTATTATTTTACAATTGCTAAGATATCTTTTTCGCTCAGAATGAGATAATCTTCATCACTATCATCTTTGATGTCTGTTCCGGAATATTTTGCATAAACTACTTTATCTCCCTTTTTAACAGTCATCGGAATTATTTTTCCTTCTTTATTAGTAGCGCCGGGACCTATTGCTAATACTTCTCCTACTTGAGGTTTCTCTTTAGAAACAGTATCTGGAAGTAGAATTCCCCCCTTACTCTTCTCCTCTTCGATTTTGGGTTTTATCAATACCCGATCTCCTAATGGTTTTAATTCCTTAACGTTCATGCTTAGTAACCTCCTTTAATTAATATTTATATTTTAAAAATTAATTAGCACTCTCATAGCAAGAGTGCTAAAAATACCTTATATATAATATAAAAACTTCTTTGGAAAAGCAAACTTAGTTTTCGTCCATATTTAGCTATTTGACGCGATTTATTATGATTAAAAGTGATTTATATATTTTTTGCTCCTATTTAATAGTTTTTTCTCTCTAATGGTAATCTTGATACCGCATCTAAGCTTAAAGATGATTTTTTATTTTCTTTAAATTTATAATATCCCGCTGAAGCTACCATAGCTGCATTATCTGTACATAAGGAAATTGAAGGATAGAAAACCTTAATATTTAATAGATTTGCATTCTTTTTAATCTCTTTCCTTAGAGAGCTATTGGCAGCAACTCCACCAGCTAAAACAATCTGCTTCGTTTTAAACTTTAAAGCTGCTTTTATAGTCTTTCTTACCAATACATCGGTTACTGCTTGTTGGAAAGAAGCTAATATATCGCTAACAGGAATATTTTTATTCACCTTGTCTAACTTTTTAATATGGTAAATTACTGCAGTTTTAAGACCGCTAAAACTAAAATCATAACTTTTATCATTTAAAATAGGGCGAGGGAATTGGATTGAGGAAGGATCTCCTTCTTTAGCTAATTTTTCGATGATAGGGCCACCGGGGTAACCTAAGTTTAAAAACTTGGCTATTTTATCGAAAACTTCTCCTGCTGCGTCATCTTTGGTCTGGCCTAATAATTTATATTCTCCAAAATATTTTATATATACCAAAGAGGTGTGTCCCCCTGAAACAATTAAACAAATAAAGGGGGGCTTTATCTCATTATGTTCTAAAAAATTTGCATAAATGTGAGCTTCAAGGTGGTTTACACCGATAAGTGGTATGTTTTTGGCATAAGCCATGGCTTTGGCCACAGATAATCCCACTAACAGTGAACCTATTAAGCCTGGGCCGTAAGTTACTGCTATTGCAGATAAATCAGTAATCTTTTTTCCTGATTCGTCTAAGGCTTTGTCAATTACCGGGATGATATCCTGCATATGTTTACGTGAAGCTATTTCAGGAACTACTCCTCCATATTTTTGATGAATGCTAATCTGGGAAGCAACTATATTCGAAATAACTTTTTTTCCATCTTCCACAATGGCAGCTGCTGTTTCGTCACAAGAGGTTTCGATTCCCATTATTAAATCTGACATTTATTTCTTTCCCTTTCTGTATAGAATATACCGATTGGCTAACTCACCAATTCGCCAATTGACCAATTAGCCGATTATTTCCAGCCTTTCGGTCTACTAGTCTACCAGTGAATTAAGCATATAGTTAGCGGTTTTTAGTTTTTGGTTATTCTTTTTTAGATAAAGAAATTAATTTGTGTTTTTAAGTTTTCAGTTATCGATTTAGTTTTGTGCTTATATTTTTTTCACTATATATTATATCCGCTATATGCTTAACTCTATCAGTTATTTTTCTTGACTATATATACTAAATACTTGTTTTTTAATCCAATTTCTTTTCCATAACCAAGGCGTCTTCTTTTTCTTCTTGATAGTAATTTCTCAAAATCCTCATCACTTTATAGCCATATTTTCTGTACATATCTTGGGCAATACAATTTGATCTTCTTACTTCTAAAGATATTTTTTTAATTTTATGGGTAGCTGCTATTCTCTCGACAAACTTTAAAAATATTTTTCCATATCCCTTTCTTCGAAATTTTTCGGCAATAGCAATATTGGTAATATGAAAACTGGTTCCTTTGTGCCAAAGACCAAGATAACCTATGACTTCATTATTTTTCTCCATTACAAAATACCTAGCATGTCTATTTCGAGTTAATTCGCTAAAAAACAGATCATAAATCCAGGGAACCGGAAAAGATTTCTTTTCAATCTCTAATACTTTTTTTAAATCATCTATTTCCATAGATCTAATAGTTTTCCCTGTAAAACCCTTGTTAACCATAATAATTAATCACTTATATTTTTTCTCCCAGACAATTTCAGCCTCAGACTTCCTCAAATAAAAAGGAGTAAGTATAGAGATATCATCTTCTTCCCCTTTTTTAAGCTTATTTAAGCCTAAAAAAGCAACATTAGCAGCCATCGATAAATTTATTTGGGAATCGATAAATAAAGCATCTTTACCTAATTTTTCCTTAACAATATCCCGATATTTTTTTATTCCATCTCCTAAGAAGAGTATCTTTTTCTTTAGGGGAGAAAGTCGATCAAGCAGACTTTGGATATCTTCACATTTATAATCCATAATCCTATACAGGCTATCCCCTCCCCGAAATACCACATCATATATTTCATCTTTCTTGGATTCTAAAACAGGACATATTAAATAGGGAATTTCTTTTAAGGGGAATGCCATGGCATCTAAGGCATGAATTCCCAATAAAGGCAATGAACTAGCGTAACATAACCCCTTTGCTACACATAAGCCAATACGAAGTCCGGTAAAGGAACCTGGACCTATAGAAACTGCGATACCATTAATTTCTTCCATTTTTAAGTTTATGGTTTCTAACAAGTCTTTTATAGCAGGCAGCAAAATAGATGAGTGTTTTTTCTTTAAGCCATTAATAGTATACTCTATAAGAATATTTTCATCTTCTATTAAACCT
>JBAUBA010000036.1:0-10541 GCA_049676265.1 Atribacterota bacterium | reverse complement strand
GTTATCAATTAGCCGATTCTCCAATTGACCAATTAATTCAGTCTGCCAGTCCGCCGGTCTGCCAGTCTTCCAGTCAATTTAGCCGTTAGCATTAATACAAGTTATTAGTTTATAGTTTTTGGTTTTTAGATAAGAAAAATCAGTTTTCGGTTCATTACAAGAGCTTATAATAATACAACCCTATATGTTTGAGTTTTTTATAAACCTGAAACTCGTAACTCGTAACTTGTCACTAATTACTCATTACTTATCACTGTATTTTATTCTGGCTCCTATTTTCTTTCTTCTTTTTCCTTGTTTTTCTTGTCTTCACTATATACTATATACTAAATACTATATACTATTTTACGTTCTCGGAAACGCCCTATAATATTCCTCGCTAACCCATTTTCTACTTACATGGGTATAGATTTGGGTGGTAGCAATATCTGAATGCCCCAGCATCTCTTGAACTGACCTGAGATCTGCTCCATTTTCTATTAAATGAGTAGCTAAAGTATGCCTTAAAGTATGTGGAGTGACCTTCTTTTCTATCCCTGCTTTGCGAGCATATACTTTTACCAGATAAAATACCCCCTGTCGAGAAAGCCTTTTTCCCCTGCTATTTAAAAATAAAACATTCTCATCCGGATTTTTAACTAATTTTGGCCTTAATCTATCCAAATATAAATTTAAAGACTGATATGCCTTATCTCCAAAAGGAATTATCCTCTCTTTAGAACCTTTCCCTAGACATTTTAGCATACGATTTTCCATATTTATATCATTAATTTTTAAATGTATCAGTTCTGACACCCTCATTCCGGTAGCGTAAAGCAATTCTAATATGGCTTGATCCCTTAGACCCAAATTACCTTTAAAATTAGCCTTATCTAACAAAAGATTTATTTCTCTTAAACTCAGAACATGAGGAAGCTTCTTACTCACCCGGGGAAATTCAATAAAATTGGTGATGTCTTCCTTGATAAGGCCTTCCATTAGTAAAAAGCGATAAAGCATCTTCACTGCTACTAAATTTCGAGAGATTGAATTAATCTTTAAATCCTTTCCCCTTAAATAAACAAAATAATTTTTAACCAAAACTTTATTAGTTTGATTAAAAGAACTAATTTTCTTCTTTTTTAAAAAACTAATATATTTTATCAGATCATATCTATAAGAGATTATAGTATTTTGAGCTAAACCTCTTTCAATGGATAGATAATCTAAAAAACATTCTAAAGTTTCTTCTAATTTTTTCATTTTATGACAACTTTCGTGCCAGGCACCAAAGTTTACATTCTTTAGTACTGCATTTTTATATCCGAAGGAACAATTTGAATCCAAGCATTACCTGGAGTTAAGGCTATTCTGTCCCCTTCTTTATACATAAATATAGTTTTTGAATTTAAATCTTGTTTTTCCCAGATAATCTCTTCCGAACCACCTTTAAAAAATAACAATCCTTTTCCCTTACCGATGAAATCTATCGCTAATCTCCCCTCTTCGTCAATAATTTTGGTTTCAGTAAATTGAATTATAATATTATCTACTGCTAATTGTTCTTTAGTTTTAGAGTCTATGTGAGGTTCGCCGTTCATAAATCTTAAATATTTCATCGATTCAGGTTGGTATTTATAACTAACCGTATAAATGCTGTTATAAGGAATTAGTATAGAATCACTTTCTCTGCCGGTTAACTTTTCATCTCTATCAGTTTCAAATTGATATACCTGCTTTTTTATCATCTCAATATAACCCAATTTGTTAGCTTCTTTTCTCAACTTTAAAGTAGAGGTATATAAATTGTGAGGTGGTATTCGGTCTGTAGTCCTCCAGAAAGGTTCAAAATCTACAAACTCATTTATATCATCTATCTTCTCTTCTTTTATGAAATTATATGCTTCATCACTTCCTCCAACATGGACATAAATTGCCTGATGCTCTAAAGACTTACTAACAAAGTAAGGTCTTGCACTTCTTATCGGTCCAACTTCTTCTGCATCCTGGTCATAGTAAATAGCTAAAAACCTGGTAATTCCACCTTCTGCTAAAACTTCATAAACAATGTTAGCTTTATCCAAACCGCTTTGCGGCCTGGCTCCTTCTGAATTTTCCACCATAATAGAAAGGGGCCTGCTGCCAAAAGGAGATTCTTTCTCCTTTACTTCCGGTAAACTAGTAATTTCCCCAGGGTTTACTATGGTACCATAAGTTGCTTCGACATTTTCTTCTTCTTTTTCGCCTAAATTAACTTTAAGTTGTGATTCACCCGGTTCGAATATCTCTCCCTTCACTTCCTCCCTGCTGGTTATAGATTGCTTAAAATATTCAGTAGAAACACTTATATCCTCCCCTAAAGATTCTTTGGTTTGAGCTGGGGGAATCACTGACACAGGTTCAGTTTCAATCTCGGGAGTTTTAACTTCTACTTTTGGTGCTCCCTCCGTTAATTCTTCCTTGCTTACCACTTTTGTTTCGGTTACCTCTTCTTTTATCTTAGGTGGCTCAGGCGAAATCGGTTTAGCTTTTGGTTTAACTTCCAATTGGGCAACGGCTTTCTCCTCGGTAATCTCTGGTTTCTTAGATTCCGGCTGTTTTGGAGCAGGAATTTCCACCAGGCTAACCAAGGTTAGCTCTTTTTCTGGTAAGGGTCTGGTGAAATCAAAGGCGATCATATTTCCGAAAGCGAGTAAAAATATAATATTAAGTATGATAGAGATTAAAAATGATCTCCCTAAAAAACTCTTTTTATTTTGTTTTAAACGTTTTGTTCTATATCTGTTTATCGGCACAAATTATTTACCTCAATGTTAATTTGTTAGTTAGCTGGTTACTTGGTTAGTTAGTTCAATAATCCACTAATCACCTTGTTAACCAATTTAGTTAGTCGTTAGTATTAAATGTTTTCAGTTATCAGTTTATTATTCTTTATGTCACGGTTATTCTACTTGCAACTTGCATCTTACATCTTGTAACTTATTACTAATTACTTATCACTGTATTTTATTCTGTCTCCTGACTCCTGGATTCTATTTCCTTAACAAGTTACAGTAATCTACTTGAAACTTGCATCTTGTAACTTATTACTAATTACTGTATTTCTTCACGCGATACGCGATACGCAATACTCGATACTGTTTTATTCCTTCTCCGCGGGTTGAGTGGCGATGGCAATTCTTTCCGCTCCACCCTTTTTTATTAAATCCATTACTCTGATTACCTTGCCGTGAAGAACATTTGTATCTGCCTCTAAAACTACTGTTCTTTCAGGTTCCTCTTTTATTTCTGCAGCTACACTTTCGGTAAGTTTTAAAGGATCTATTAATTTTCCATTAAGATAAATTGTATTATTTTCGGTAATGGTCACAATAATATTTTCTGATGATTCGGCAGCAGCAAAGTCTCCACTAGGTAAATTAACTTTCACTCTATTTTCTAAATTTACAAAAGTAGTAGTCAGCATAAAAAATATCAACAAAAGAAAAACTACATCAATTAAAGGGGTCAGATCAAATCTGGCACTCTTTTTATTCAGATGAGGAAATTTCATATTCTACCTCACCACCCTTACTAAGATTGTCCCGAATAATCCCACCATTATTAGTTTCCTGATAAGTTAGAAGATCTATAAGTTCTACACAATTTACTTCCATATCTCTTATTAATTTATCTACCCGGTGAGATAAATAATTATAAATCACGATAGTCGGTATAGCTATCGACAATCCAAAGGCAGTGGTAAGCAATGCTTCAGAAATTCCTCCTGCCAGTGCTTCTGGTTTACCTACTCCCATAACTGCTATTACATTGAAAGCCTTAACCATACCAAACACTGTTCCCAAAAGCCCCAATAATGGAGTAATGTTACCGATGGTGGAAAGCGTAGACAAGTTTCTCTCTAATATAGGAATTTCCTGGTTGGCACTATCTTCAACCGCCTCTTTCATCTCATCCCGTCCCAGGCCAAATTTCATTAAACCGGCCAACATGATCTTTGAAATGGGAGTTGGGCTTTTACGACAAGCAGAAATAGCCAGTTCAATGCTCCCCTTTTTAACTAAATCCTTAACTCGCAAAACAAATCTTTTACTTTTAGTTTTGATACTCTTTAAATAGAACATCCTCTCAAAAAAAATAGTAATTGCAATTAACGAACATATAAAGATGGGATACATTAAGAACCCACCTTTGTCGAATACTTCTAACATTAAATATCTGCCCCCTCTTGTTTTATGATCTTACTAATCAAATTGATACTTAATTCACCGATTAACCAATTCTCTAATTAGCCAATTGACCAATTAAGTAGGGGTCGAATTTATTCGACCCGAAATGGATTCAATGAATCGAACCCCTACACTTAGATAGACATGCGAGATGCCTGTCCTACGGTTTTATTAGATTATTGTGGATGCATAGTAATACACCAATGCGTCTTTTTCAAACTTACAACTTGCAACTTGTAACCCGAAACCTATTAACCGGCTAACCGGCTAACCAATCCTATACTCTCTATTTCTTTTTCTAAACTTGAAACTCGTAACTTGCAACTCGTAACCGTAACTTGTCACTAGTTACTCATCACTTATCACTGTTTTTCTATCCGCTCTACGCTAAACGCTATACGCTATATTCTATTCTTTCTTTAATTCTTCCAATCTTTCCTGAGCTTTCCCCACATATGGGCTCTGGGGAAATTTTGAAATTAAGTCCTGATAATCAGAAATAGCCTTTTCTTGGTTTTCTAATTTTTCCCAACAGACTGCCTTAGTATACAAAATATCATCACTATATTCCAGACTGGAATAATCTTTTAAATACCTTTCTCCCACCTCAATGGCCTTTTCATATTCATCTTTTTTAAAATAGGAAAAGCACAAACCATACAAAGCCTCCGACAAATATTGACTATCAGGATATTCTCTTACCAGTCTATCTAAATTGATAATACTATCCATCCAATCCTCTTCCTGTAAATTTACCTGGCTTAATAAATACATAGCTTCTGCTCTGAAACTACTTTTACTGTAAGAATTTATAAACTTTCCCAGTTCTTCCTTAGCGATATCCTTATCCTCTGAAAGAAAATAGTTTTTGCTTACTCTAAACTGTGCTTCTTCAATAAACTTACTATCAGGATAAATGCTTATAAGTTTTTTAAATTCTTCAATGGACAATTTGTAATCTTTATTCTCCAGATAAGTCCAGGCGATAGCATATTGGGCGTTAGCTGAGAAATCTCCCTCAGGATAGATTTCGATAAATTTTTCGTATGCTTCTCTGGCCTTCTGATAATCTTTAATATTATACCATGATTCTGCCGCCATAAACCTTGCTCTTTGCCCTAAATCAAAATTTTCTTCATCTTCTTCCACTTTGTTAAAATATTCGCCCGCCTTCTTATAATCAGTTAATTTAAAATAACTCCACCCCATCCAGTAACAGCTTTCCGAGAGCAAAGTAGATTGAGGAAAAAATTGCACAATCTTATCAAACTCCTTAACTGCTTCTTCGTATCTCTTCTGGTTATAATAATAATTACCTAATCTAAAATATGCCTCTTGAGAAAAATTGCTCCGGGGATACTTCTCTCTTAATTCTTCAAATGCTGCAATTTCTCCTTCTTGATCCCCTAATTCTTTGGAGGCCTTCCCTCTTAAATAAATTGCTTCATCAGTGGATGTTTTCTTCAATTCCCGTAAAGCTAATTCATATTTTTTTAAATCATAGAGACATTTCCCCAGCTCAAAATGAGCTGATTTTACAAGTTCGCTTTCTGGATATTTCTCTATAAACTCTTGAAACTCTAAAATTGCTTTTTCTTTATCGCCTTTCCGGGAATAAGCCAATCCCAAATCAAAGCTAATTTTCTCCAATAAAGAATCTTCCGCCTCAAACTGCTTTAGTTTCTCCAGATTTTCAATAGCTTTGCTATATTCCTGTAAATTGAGCCAACAACGAGCCAGTAAGTATTGAGACTCCTTTTTCCGGTTAGCTTCTATTCCCGTTTCCGAGATCAAATCATTCAACTGTACTATTGCTTCTTCGTATTTATTTTCCCTGAATAGACTTAAACAATTATAATATTTTACTTCAGAAGCCAATTCAAATCCCGGGAAAAAAAACAGTAAATTATTATACACTTCTTTTGCTTCTGTATATTTTCCAGACCTAAAGTAAGCTTGCCCCAACAGGTAATATGCTTCTTTAATCTCTTCCCCTTGATATGCGGAATATTTTTCCACAAATTCCTGGTATATTTTGATTGTCTCCGGGTAATTATTCCCCTGAAAATAGGATTTGCCTAACTTATGTCTGGCTTGTAAGGCTAAATCACTATCGGGGAAATCTTTTAATAATTTCAAAAAACTTTCAGCCGCGTCTTCGTATTCCTCTAATAAATAATAAGACCAACCACTACCCCATAAGGCATCATCAGTGTACTCGTTTATTTCCGAATCAATTACTACTCTCTCGTACTCTACCTGAGCTAATTTATATTCTTTCATCTGGAAATAACACTCTGCCAATAAATAGCGGGCGTGGGGATAATCACTCATTAAATCCAGCGCTTTTTTCAATTCTTCAATTGCTATAGTATAATCTTTTAAAGAATAGAATTCGTAGCCTAATTTATAATGCTCTTCAGCTTTATCTTCTTCGCCACCAGGCTTCAATTCTGTTGCCTTTTTTCTTTCTTCGCGATATTCATCCATCTGACCGAGTTGATAATACGAGCGGGAAAGAAATTGGCGGGCTTTTTCAAATTCAGGATTATAATTTAAAGATTTATTGAATTCTTCTATGGCTTTAACGTAATCGCCTTTCAAATAATAATCATAACCGGCGTTGAAATGCTTTAAGGTATCTCTCCCGTATTCTTTCTCTTCCAGGCAATTATTTAAAAAATGCTTTGCCGTATTATCAAAAGAATCAATCCTGATAACTTCTTTCCATTGAAAAATAGAATTATCCAGATCCCCTAGCTGATAATAACTTAAAGCCAAATAGTAATGAGGTTCCTTAAAATTTGAATTTGCTAAAATAGATGATTTAAAATAACTTACTGCTTCTTCAAAATTCCCGCTTTTATAAGACAGGTAGCCCCGTTCGTAATTTTCATACGCTTTTCGCCCATACTTTTGGGACTGTTCGTTCTTTTTAATAAACCAGGAAATCTCCTTATTTTGAGGATCTATCCTTAAAACTTCTTCGCATTCATCAAGAGAAAGTCCTATTTCCCCCATATCATAATAAATCTGAACCAAATAGATGTGGGTTTCTAATAAATCAGGATCATATTCTTTCGAAGAAATAAAATATTCGATCGCCTGCTCATGCTCGCCTTTAGAATAAAAGGCATATCCCAATCTAAAATAAGCCTGGGAAGCTTTTTTATAGATATCTTTACTTTCTAATTGATTCTCTTCTACTAATTGGATAAAACTATTTAAACTGTTTACTTCCCTAATAGTCCAATGTGTTCTGTTATAAATTTCTGCTAAAAGATAATAAGCTTCGGCATACTTAGGGTCTGCTGCCACTGCCTTTTCTCCGTATTCAATGGCCTCAGCCCATAACTTTTTACTGGGGTAATCAATACCTTCATATTCAATAATGGCTTTATCCACCAAATCAATACATTTGTAATAATTACTCAGAGCTTCTTGGGAAATGGTAGGAGTTTTTTTCAATCTATCTTTATCTTGAATTGATAACTCAACATGTAACTCTTTTAAGATAAATAAAACAACCTTTTCTTTTAAGTTAAAAATATCTGTATTTCCCACTACGAAGTCTCGAAAAGCGGTAATTTCTCCGGTGGAATTATCGTACTTTTTAAGGCTTAAAATTAAATTGGGGGGAGAAGACAGATAGAAATCGCCAAAAAATATAACCTCAGTGTTTAGATTCTCACTAAACTGGATTAATAGAGATTTATCTATCTCGGCTGAAATGGGTATCAAGCCATATTTATGGTATAAGTCTTCTATCTCTTGATGAGAAGAATAGACAAGAACATCAACCCGAGAAAGATCATCTATCAGCATACCAGCCAAACCTTTACTTAACCAATCCCAGTCTGACTCGTGAGTAACATTATTAAAATATAAAATGCTTATCCTTCTATCGGAGGCCTGAACAATTTGGGCACTATAAAAAAAACTAATCATTATTGTAAAAACAATAATGATATAAAAAAGTTTCAATAAGTATTCTTCTTTGAAAAATTCTTTTTTTAAAAGATAATTGAATATTTTAGTCATTAATTCACCTTTGCTTTAATCTGCCAATTGGCCAATTAAATAAGTCGTTAGCGAATAGTATCAAAGCGTAAAACTTAAAGCCAAAAACGCAAAACCAAAACTTAAAATTAAAGAAAAAGTTTTGAATTTTGAATTATGGTTTTTCGTTTTTAGCTTTAAGTTTTTAGTTTGCTACTGACGTAATAATAGATACGATTTTATTCTGATTTCTGGCTTTTGTCCTATGAACTTGAAACTTGTAACTCGTAATTTGTCACTAATTACTCATTACTTATCACTTTTTTTCTATCCGCTAAACGCTACACGCTAATTTATAAAATTATACCTTATTTACTTGAAAAAGTAAAAACGATTTTCTTGATTTTTACCTGATTTCCCTCTTTAATTCCTTTTTTAATTAAAGCCTTCTCTAAGCCTATTTTTTTTATAATTTTCTGGAAATAATCTACTGCTTCCTCATTATTAAAATTGGTCATCGCTACTATCCGTTCAATCTCAGCACCGGTAATTTCATAAATATCTTCCTCTTTATTAATTATAAACCGGGGGGTAAATTTATATACTGTTTCTTTTTTGGGTAAAACCTTGGCAATGGCTTCTTTTTCTTTTAATTTTAATTCATCCAACAAAGAAGAAAGACCATAGATGAGTTTATTCAATCCTTCTCCGTTTAAAGCAGAAATGGGAAATATTTGATAACCTTCCTTATGAAAAGCATCTTTAAGGCAAGACATATTTTCTTTCACAGAAGCAAGGTCACATTTGTTTATGGCAATAATTTGCGGTTTCTTAGTCAGTTTTTCACTAAAATTATTTAATTCTTTATTTATAGCCCTAAAGCTATGTAATGGGTCTTCTTTTTTTATTATAGAACCGTCGATAACATGTAAGATTATTTTAGTTCTTTCAATATGTTTTAAAAATTTATCTCCCAAGCCAGTACCCAGATGTGCACCTTCGATCAGACCGGGAATATCTGCTGCAATAAAACTTTTTGTTTCATCTACAATAACTACTCCTAAATTAGGACTAAGGGTAGTAAAGGGATAATCGGCAATCTTGGGTTTAGCTGCTGAAACCCGAGAAAGAAGAGTAGATTTTCCGGCATTAGGATAGCCAACCAATCCTACATCGGCAATTATTTTTAGACTTAAACCTAACTTCTTTTCTTCTCCCGGTTCTCCTTTTTGAGCAAATTTGGGGCTCCTTCTAACAGAACTTTTAAAACGAAAATTTCCCTTACCACCCTGTCCTCCCCGGACTACGATAATCCTCTGCCCATTTTCGGTCAAATCACCTAAAATTGTGGAGCTGTCCATATCCTCTACCACAGTTCCCAAAGGAACTTTTATAACTAAATAATCTCCGTTTTTCCCTTTCTTGTTGCTTCCCTGCCCGCTTTCTGCGTTTTTTGCCCTTTGATGGGGGTGATTATAAAGATCTATTAAGGTGCCAATCTTGTCATCTGCCTCAATAATTATATCTCCGCCTTTTCCTCCGTCTCCCCCATTAGGGCCGCCTTTGGGAATAAATTTCTCCCTTCTGAAGCTTACGGCTCCATTTCCCCCTCTTCCTGCTCTCACTTCTATTTTCACTTTATCCACAAACATACTCTTCTCCCGTTAAAATGAAAATTTCGTGCCAGAGTCAGGCACTTTTTTCCATTTTTTATTGTTTTAACTAATGATACTAAAAAACCCTGAGTTTTACAAAAAAACTCAGGGTTATTTTAATAAAATTATTTTCTTATTTTAAGATCTTTCAGTATAAACACAAACTTGCTTTCTGTCTTTTCCCTTTCTTTCAAAAGTTACAAATCCTTCAATCAAAGCAAACAGGGTATCATCATTCCCTCTCCCCACATTTTCTCCGGGAAGAATTTTAGTTCCTCTCTGCCTTATTAAGATACTACCTGCTGTTACAAATTGACCGGCAAATCGTTTTACTCCTAACCGTTTGGCATTACTATCTCTACCGTTCTTAATTGATCCCTGACCTTTTTTGTGTGCCATAACTTCTCACCTCGCCCTCTTAAACCTGCTTCTGATTATATTATGTTATAAATATTTAACGATCCTGATACTTTACATTATACCTTTAAATCTTTATCTTTTCAATTAAAATTTCGGTATAAGGTTGTCTGTGTCCGGTCTTTTTGCGATAATTTTTTTTGGATTTATATTTAAAAACTATAATCTTTTTAGCTTTATCCTGGTTTAGAACTTTACCAACAACCTTAGCTTTTTCTACCAGAGGTCGGCCAATAATATGTTCTCCGTCTTTGTCCACCAT
>JBAUBA010000035.1:0-5232 GCA_049676265.1 Atribacterota bacterium | reverse complement strand
TAAAAAAAAGGGTTTTTAAGATGCTTTATCGAATATAAAGAATAATATGAAAAATGTGACCGGAAATAATCCTTGGTCACAAAAATAAAAAAATATAAAAGGAGGATTTTAAAATGAAAAGACAATTCAAAGTACTATCGATTTTACTGACCTTGACTTTAGTTTTCGGCTTGCTTTTTTCGTTTGTTTTTGCCGCAGATACGACCGCCATTACTATTTTAGGAACTGCAGACTTACATGGCCGCATTTACCCTTATGAGTATGCTATTGATTCCTATGACGATGACACCGGGTTAGCCAAGATTGGAACTCTGGTAAAACAGGAAAGGGCGATTGACCCCAATGCGCTTTTAATTGACTGCGGAGATACGGTTCAGGATAACAGTGCAGATTTATTCAATAATCTGCCAGTGCATCCCATGATCGAAGGATTAAATTTCCTTGATTATGATGTATGGGTCGTTGGAAACCATGAGTTCAATTATGAGAAAGCTTTTTTAGAAAAAAATGTAGCAACCTTTAAAAATTCAGTTTTATCCGCTAACATCTTAAAGACCGACGGAACATATTTTGTTAAACCTTACGAAATTTTTGAGGTTAATGATGTACGGGTAGCTATCGTGGGTATGACCCCACCTCATGTTACTCAGTGGGAAGCGAGCGCCCCGGAACATTTTAAAGGTTTAACTTTCCCCGGTACAGTAGAGCAATCTAAAAAGGTTATTGCGGAACTTGAGGGTAAATATGATGTCCTGATCGGAGCATTTCATTTAGGTCCGGATGGAGAACATGGTTATGAAGGCTCAAAGACAATTGCTGAAGCCTGTCCGGAGTATTCGGTAATCTTTGCCGCACATGCCCATTCAAAATATAATGAAGTAACCAACGGAGTGCACATAATTGAACCGGGGAAATGGGGATGGGCTTTAGCCAAAGCAGTAATTAAAATGGAACAAGTCGGAGATAAATGGGAAGTAGTCGATGTAACTACTGAAAACATTGAAACTAAACCAGTAAAAGAGGACGAAGATGTATTAGCAAAGTTTAAATTTGTACATGACCAATCTATTGCTGATGCCAATTTAGTAGTAGGAGAGATTGCCGCTGATTTTATTGCCTCTCCTGATTATATCACCGGAGAAGCTGCAATCACTACCATACCTACCTCTCAGTTAGTAGACACTTCGGTAATTGATCTAATTAATGAAGTGCAAATGTTCTATACCGAAGCAGACGTATCTTCAGCCGCACTCTTTAATTTCGGCTCAAACCTACTAAAAGGACCCTTTAAAAAGAAAGACGTAGCCTTTATTTACCTATATCCTAACACCCTGGTAGGAACTAAGATTACCGGTGCAAATCTGAAAAAGTATATGGAATGGTCTGCCAGTTATTACAACACTTACAAAGATGGAGATGTAACCGTCAGTTTTAATCCTGATATCCGTGGATACAACTATGATATGTTCTCCGGACTTACTTACGAAGTAAATCTCTCCAAACCAGCCGGGGAACGTGTGGAGAATGTTCTATTTAACGGTAAACCTTTGGACGATAGCAAAATCTACACACTTTCTTTGAATAATTATCGTTTTGGAACATTGCTGGGATTGGAATTGGTAACTATGGACGATAGGTATTATGATTCTTATGAGATTTTACAGGATGCCGGCAGAATTCAAGCGATGATTGTAAAATATGTTAAAGAAGAAAAAGGTGGAGTATTAGCTCCCACAGTCGACAACAATTGGAAGATAACCGGAGTAGACCTTGAATCTCCTTTCAAAGAAGCAATTTTCGATATGGTAAGAAAAGGTGAGTTAGGTATTCCTACTTCCGAGGATGGCCGTACTCTGAATGTAAAAGCACTGAACGTTTTCGAACTCATCGATGAAGGAATATTAAAAGTTTCTACTTATGTGATTCAATATGGTGATACCTTATGGGGAATTGCTGGAAAATATGGCCTCACCTGGGAAGAATTAAATAAGATGAATGACTTAGAAAATCCCAGATTGATTCTCCCCGGACAAAATATCTTAGTTCCTGCTCTACCCTAAAAAGTGAAAATTTAGTTTAAATCCAAAAACCCTATCGCCGCTGTAATGGATGGCGGTAGGGTTTTTGACTAAATAATATGATACAAGGGGCGATTCTTTGCACCAACTTAAAAATAATTAAGGAGGTGATTAAAATAAAAGCAAAAAAATTAATAGGCTTTGCTTTATTGATTATTATACTATTTTCTTTTACTACTATTATTTCCTGTGCAGAGCGTAGTTTTGAAATAACTGATTATCAATCTCAGGTGAAAATATTAGAAAATGGTGATATTCAGGTAAGCGAAATTTTCGAGTATGATTTTGATGGCGATTTTAATGGCATAATAAGAACAGTAGGAATTAAAGGGTCGGATGGATTTAAGTATTTCAAGGCTTCCGAATATTTCCCCACAGATAAAGAATTAAATTATGACCAAAGTCTCGCCGCAGATATGGTAACTTATAAAATTTATGATGCCTCAAGCAATGAAAGGAAATTATTTTTACTGGAATACCAGTTAAAAAATGTTGCAACTTTATATAATGATACAGCGGAATTTTACTGGAAATTTTTTGATAAAACCAATACCTCTCCCATTGGTCACGTAAAAATAGAAATAGAGCTCCCTTCTGCAGAAGTTTCTGCAGAAGAACTAAAAGTATTCGGGCATGGTCCATTAAGCGGAAATGTATCTATCCGGGAAGGCGGAAAAGTAGTATATGAAGTTTTTGGTTTATCATCGGGAGAAATGGTGGAAGCGAGAATCTTATTCCCCACCAGCATGATTCCCAGCAGTACCAAAATAATTAGCCAGAATAAACTCGCTGAAATAATGAAAGAGGAATTAGGATGGGCTAAAAAAGCGGATCGAGATAAAGTGTTTAACCTGATAATTATCCTGTTAATCCCGCTGGTAATATTATTTAATATATTTCTGGCTATTCGTCTTTATTTTAAATATGATAAAGAACTTAAGCCGGAAGTTGAAATGGATTATTACCGTGAATTACCTCAGGATATTACGCCCGCAGTTTTAAGCAAATTAATGAGTATTCAAGGGGTGGGCAGTAAAGATATTATGGCAACTCTAATGGATTTAGTACGCAAGAAATATTTAAAGATTGAAGAGATTCAAGCAGGAAGAAAAAAAGATTATAGATTTATAATAACCGAAGAAGGAGATAATGCTGACTTAAAAGAGCACGAATCATATTTATTCCATTGGCTTTTTTATTCTATCGGTAATGGGAAAAGCGTGACCTTGAAAGAGATAAAAGACTATGCCAAGACATCAAGAACCCAAAGCAGTTTTCGGCATAATTATCTTAAATGGGTGAAGAAAGTTGGAGGGGAATTTAAAAAATATAATTATTTCGGCCAATCGAAAGAAGGATTAAAAGCTGCTGGTAAGGTAGTTTTAATGGAATTTGCTGCAGTATTTTTATTATTTGTCCTGGCAACCCTATTGAGGGTGCAGTTCATTATTCTAATACCCTTATTGTTTACTGTTGGTTTCACCGGTTTTGGGGTGATAATTTATGGTGCATTAATAAGAAAAAAGACCCAAACGGGAATCAACGAATATACCAAATGGAGGGCATTTAAAAGATTCTTATTACATTTTAGCAATATGAAGGATTATGAAATTCCCTCTATAATAGTATGGGAGCACTATCTGGTTTACGCTATCTCACTAGGGGTAGCAGACAAAGTAATTTCAAAATTAAAACTGGCCTTAAGCAAACAAGATATGTCTCTAAGGAACTCTACCTACCTATACTGTATGACCGATAGAAACGGACGGTTGAATACCGGTATGTTCAGGTCTTTTGATAAAGTGTTCACTTCTGCTTTTGCCGCCACAAGTTCTTCAACCGGTTCCGGTGGCGGCTTCTCTTCCGGAGGCGGAGGAGGAGGTGGCGGTGGTGGAGCCGGTGCTTTTTAAATAATTTATCGAAACGAAAAAGAAAAAAAGAGAAAAAGAGAGAGGGGTGTTTTTATGAATTTTATAATGATTTTTGCTATTCTAATTGTATTGTGGGGTGTTCTTACATATAACAAATTAGTAACCTTAAGAGGTAGAATAGACAATTCCTGGGCGCAGATCGATGTCCAGCTAAAAAGAAGATTTAACCTAATTCCTAATCTGGTAAGTTCCGTAAAAGGATACGCCAAGCATGAGAAAGAAACATTAGAAGAAGTGACTGCATCCAGGACCAAATATTTATCGGCAAAAACACCGGAGGAAAAATTAGGAGCAAATTCAGAGTTAACCGGTGTATTGAGTCGATTATTTGCAGTAGCCGAAAATTATCCTGACCTAAAGGCCAATACAAATTTCCTGGATTTACAAAAACAGCTGAAAGATACCGAAGACAAGATAGGCTACTCAAGGCAATTCTATAATGATACTGCTATGAGATATAATGTATCGATAATCCAGGTACCGACTTCAATAGTTGCCAATCTATTCGGTTTTACCAGCAGGCCTTATTACAAAACAGAGGGAGAAGAAAGAGAAAACGTTGAAGTAAAATTTTAAAAATATTGATTCATTCCCAGTATCTTTCTTTAGTTTAAGTTCTCAAGAAAAGTCGCTTTAGGAAAAACCTTAATGTTTTCAAGATGGAAAGAAAAAGCAAAAAAACTGAAACAAGAAATTTATGCCCTATATCTGGCTTATAAAGATCCGAGAGTGTCTTGGTGTGCTAAAATTTTCATAGTAATAATTGTAGGATATGCAGTAAGTCCAATAGACTTAATACCAGATTTTATTCCTGTAATTGGCTATTTGGATGATTTAATTCTCTTGCCCTTGGGGATTATTTTGGCTATAAAGATGATACCAGGAGAAGTAATGGAAGAATGTCGAAAGGAGTCTGTAAAAGGTATAAAGGATAAAAAAATTGCAGTAATTGGCTTAATCATTATAATTAGTATTTGGTTGTTATTGTTATATTTAATATTCACTAAAATAATTTTTTATAAGATTAAATCCTATTAAAATGATACAGAGAACCGTCTCCTATATCAAATTCAGGTGATGGAAAATTTGGAAGATTTACATGAATTAATTAAAAAAAATAATCAGATAAAAAAGTTTTGCCTGTATGGGTTTTTAAAAAATCTCCGTTTTTTTGAACCCTACTTATATATTTATCTAATACAGGTGGTGCACCTTAACCTGTT
>JBAUBA010000034.1:0-3142 GCA_049676265.1 Atribacterota bacterium | reverse complement strand
GGCTTTTCTGTTAAAGACACATAACAAGATTTATTTTTAGATTTATATTTAAAATCAGTCTCTTGATTTATAAAATCAACTATTTTTTTAAGTTTTAATTTTACATCATAATAAAAATTACCGATATCGTATTTAGCAATTTTCCCCAAGGGTTGATTTTTATCCTGAATATCTTCTGTCTCCTCTATTAAATAACCTTGAGCAACACTAATTATAGATTTCGCTCTTTTTAGAATATTTTTCGGATTGCATCTTTTTCTAATTTTATTCAGATTTAGTTGATTAGGTCTTGCTGAAATATTTCCCGAGGTATAGTAATCATTTTCAGGAATATAACCCTTTCCTACACTTTCTATAATATGCTTTTCTGCTTCCGGGAAGCTTTCAGCATTAGTAATCCTGATGATATCTAAACCAATCTCTTCTCCTAATTCTTTTATCTGTGCAGCTAATGACATAAATCCCCCAAGTTAATCTCTTTTCTTAAAAGCCTTAATCATAATAGTTATACCTACAGCAATTAAGATTAGCGGCCACAGTCTGCCCCAACCTACCCAGGGGAATAAACTGTTTAGTAAAAAAATTAAACCTATAACTATTACAATTATGCCTCCGAATATCCTTCTATTTTTTTCTGATTTATAGTGAGGCCCTTCTGATTCAAAATGTTCTTTAACTTCTTCAATTACATTCTTTGCACCTTTTTTTATTTTCTCTTTTATATCTTCTCTCTCTTCAAAAGCCTCATCAGAAACTTGTTCTGGATTCTTGGGAATTACAATCCAGGCAATAATATAAGCGACAACTCCTGCTCCTCCTATAAGTACAACCAACACTGTTAATAATCTCACTAAAGTAGAATCTATATCAAAATATTCTGCTATTCCTCCACATACACCAGCAATCATATAATCCTTTCTCGACCTGTAAAGTTTCTTATCCATAATTAAATTTACTCCTTTCATAATATATAATTTACCGATTTACCGATTAGCCAATTGACCAATTGACCAATTCTCCAACTCTCCAATTAAATTAGTCATTACTATATTCTAAAGTGTGAAGATTTATTCGACCCGAAACGGGTTCGATGAATAGAACCCCTACAACAAATTACTTATTTCGGGCAGACACAAGATCTGCCCCTACTTATGCCTTGGGACATTACTTTCTTCTTCTTTTTTCACTATCCGCTATACGCTGTATGCTCTATGCTATTTTTTATATCCAATCATCCTCAAAAATTCTTTCCGCTCCTGAATATCTTTGTCTGTCTCCACGCCTTTGGGTGAGTTCCCGTCAATAACTCCCAATACTCCTCTCCCTAAATCAGTTTGGGCGATAATTACCTCAACCGGGTTAGCAGTAGCACAGAATATAGAACAGACTTCAGAACAATTTTTTATAGCATTCAATACATTGATAGGAAAAGCATCCTTCAAAATAATTACAAAAACATGTCCTGCTCCGATAGCTTTCACATTTTTTATAGCCAGGGCTTTTAGTTCTGAATCGTTTCCTTCTGCCCTCACCAGGCACGGACCTGAAGCCTCATTAAAGGCCAGACCAAATTTTGCTCCCGGTACAGCACTAACCATCACTTCATAAAGGTCTTCTGCGGTTTTAATAAAATGAGTCTGACCAATAATAATGTTAGCGTCTTCGGGAAATTCCATTCTCACTGACTTTAATTCCATTTATATTATCCCCCTCTTTTTATAATATTCTTTACCAAGAGCTTTTTTCCCTTCTATTTTCCTAAAATAATGTTAAAATATATTTTTCTTTACATTTATCATCTTATCTTTTATATTATGATATAATTGTTTATATTTTACCATAGTTTATACAAAAGATTTAGCATTAAACTTAATTTAAGAGGTCTCTTAATGATTTTTTGGACTAAAATGCGTCAATCATTATTTATCGAACAGAATGTTACTGTATTATCAATAACAGTTCTATTTAGTCTCATGGCTTTTTTTAGTTGGTATCCTGTTCTGCCTATTTATCTTAAAGAATTAGGGGCAAATGATTTTCAAGTGGGATTTTCGTATACCTTACTTGCCCTATCTTCTACTTTAATGCAATTTTTAGGAGGAATACTTTCCGACCAATTTGGTCGTAAATTATTAATAATTATTCCAAGTTTTATCTTTCCTTTTCTATTTTTTTTAGTTGGCAATTCTTCTCATTGGATCACTTTAATACTTTTTCTTACTATCGTTAATAGTTTAAATGCTCTCCAATTACCCTCTTTCTATTCTATGATTGCCGAATCTGTTCCCAAAACAAAAAGAGGTATAGCCTATAGTGAATTTGAACTATTCGTTGTTTTAGGAATTACCATAGGACCCGCTATAGGGATGATATTAATTCCTCGAATAGAAATAAAATATTTATTTTATTTTACTTCTTTTGTTAATTTTTTGTGTGCCATAGCCAGAATATTGTGGTTAAAGGAGACTCATCACCAGCGTACAAAAATTAATAAATTTGATTCTTTTAAAAATTTATTTAATAAAAAGATGCTACGAATTATTTTAGCTCTTTCTTCCCTTTTTCTTTTATTTAATCTTACTACACATGGACCTTTTATTTCTTTATACGCCAAGGAAGTAATGAATTTGGATAAATCCAAAATCAATTTACTTTTTGCATTGGGGGGGTTTGCGGCAGTTATATACAGTCTCTGGGGAGGAAAAATTATTGATAAATGGGGTAGTAAAAAGGTGTTATCATACAGTGCGGCAGGTCTAGGAATATTTATAATCTTATGGAGCTTAAGTTCTTCTTTATGGCTGATTATTGCTCTATTTACCATATTATACGTTTTTTTCCAGAGTTGTTATATTGCTTATGGCTCATTTCTTGCCGATATTACTCATAGACAATCAAGAGGATTAGTTATCGGATTTATCGGGACATGTACCGGTTTAATCGGTTCTACAGGACCTTCTCTGGGAGGATATTTAAAATTCCAGTTTGGTCCCTTATCACCCTTTTGGGCTGGATTGATATTTGCTTTAATAACTTCTTTGTTATTGATAAAAGTAAAAGATTAAAGCTATAAAAAGACTACACTATTATATTTTATCGTGATTTGATTGATTTTTTTCAGTAGGGGTTTGATTTATCAAAC
>JBAUBA010000033.1:0-1775 GCA_049676265.1 Atribacterota bacterium | reverse complement strand
TGTGCTTTTTTGATGTTTGCTAATGTTACTTTTGAAAAATCCGTACCCTTGGGGAAAAATTGGCGAATCAAAGAGTTGGTGTTTTCATTGGTGCCTCGTTCCCAGGGAGAATGTGGATGCGCAAAATAAACTTGAATCTTCGTGCTCTTGGTAAAAAGTTTATGTTCTGCCATTTCCTGGCCCTGGTCATAGGTTAGAGAACGCTTTAAGCCTTTTGGAAGGTGCTTAAATTCTTTAGCGAAAGATTCTCGTACTGTTGTAGCTCCTCTATCTTTAAGCTGAACCAAGAAGGTCATACGGGTGGTTCGTTCAACTAAAGTACCCAAAGCAGAACCATTATTATGTCCCATGAGAAGATCGCCTTCCCAATGGCCAGGAATAGTTCGATCTGCAACTTCGGCAGGACGTTCTTCAATACTTATATAGTTTTGAATAGAGGCGCAATTCCGACGGGACTTGCCGCTGCGTGGACGGCGGTTTATATGCCGGTGCCGTAAACATTTAATTAATTCTTTACGTAATGCGCCACGTGGCAAAACATATAAATATGAATAGATGCTTTCATGTGAAATTTGCATGTTCATATTTTCAGGATACAATATTTTTAGACGTTTGGCAATCTGTTCCGGAGACCATAATTGATGCAGTTGTTCAAGAACGTAGTGTTTCAACGGTATATTAATATCCATTTTTCGGCTTTTGCGGGCAAGATGCGTTAACTTATTAGCACGATGTTGAGCTTTAACAGCTCTGTAGGCTTGCCTGTTTGCAGTGTTACGGTTAACTTCGCGACAGATGGTACTAGATGATCGTCCAAGAGATAGTGCAATATAATTTTTACTCAACCCTTGGGCTAATCCAAGGCTGATCTCTTCACGTTCATTAATACTTAACTGAGAACAATGGGTCATATGCAACTCCTTTCTTTTGGCATATTATACCAAAGTTAAGTGTTGCATTTGTAACTTGAACCTAAAGTGTCCCAATTTATTTAAGAAAAAATAAAAAAAGCCAGGAAAACATACTTAGATATTGCATCTGAAACCTCCTCTTATACTATTCTTATATTCCATTATAACGAAACCCTTTATTGAGTGCAATTTTAAATTTAAATCCGCTCTAATTTGAATAGGGACACATCCTAATTTTTTTATTTCAGCTTTTTACGAAATATGTGACCAATTCCTTTATTTTTTTATAACCAGGATTTGCACTGATTTCCAATTATTTTTTTCTCTAGGAATATTCATTTTCTTTCATTTTTACGAATAATATGTGATAAAGCACTATCTCCTACCACATTCTTGTCCCATATCACTTGAAAATTTTTTTTTAATAGCGTAGTATTGATTCCAAGTAGTCTTTCATTGCTTCTTTGATAATATGAGCATCGGTCTTTCCTTAAACTTTTTTGATAGCTCTTTGATATTTTTAGATATATTTGTTTATGTAGTATTAAATAGACCATATTAAATCAATTACAAGGGAAAAAAATGGAAATTTGGAAAAAAAATCTTTATGTCGTATTCTTTGCTGAAATGATTGTTGTTACCGGTATTACTTTTGTGATTCCCTTCCTACCTTTTTATGTAAAAGAATTAGGGATTAGCGATATAGAACAGGTAGCCCGCTGGTCAGGCTGGCTCATGGGCGCTCCGGCACTGGCAATGATTATCGCATCTCCTTTCTGGGGTTCTCTGGCAGATCGTGTGGGGCGAAAACCCATGATTGAGCGAGCCATATTCGGAGGAGCAATCTCTATATTTATGATGGCC
>JBAUBA010000032.1:0-3013 GCA_049676265.1 Atribacterota bacterium | reverse complement strand
GGAGAACCTTGTTTAACCATCCTTACTGTATCTATATTTACTACAGCCGGTCCAACTTTTTCTGCAATATCTGCAATACTATTACTAAAAGATTCGAGAGCTAAATAAGGTTCAGTTTGTTCAGTTTCTGCGCTT
Source organism: Atribacterota bacterium (assembly GCA_049676265.1). Lineage (GTDB taxonomy): Bacteria > Atribacterota > Phoenicimicrobiia > Phoenicimicrobiales > Phoenicimicrobiaceae > Sediminicultor. The sequence continues at coordinate 2,878 of JBAUBA010000032.1, read as the reverse complement.
ATAGTACCTACCCAGCTCAAAGAAAGAAGAAAGACTAGGGCTGCAGCAAGAACAAAGTTTCTATTTATTTTGACTAATTTCATTTTTATCATTTTGTATTTACTCCTCGCTATAAAAATAAGTTGTGGGGAGGAATAATGATTATTCTCTTCCCTTTTTTAAATCTACTCTAATATTTACCAACAAAAACTTCTATTCATTGTATTAGAACCTAATTTTCCCAATGCAAATATTTGGGAAGGAATGCCTAAGGGTAATTTTGCTTGCTGTTCAGGAGTTAGTAAATCTTTAACTTCTAAATATTTTTCAATTGTTTTAACTTTTAATTCTACCTGAAGATCAGCAATTTCTTGCAGTTTTGCTCTAATCTTTACCAGCTCAGTTTGCGGTTCTAATAATAACGCTTTAACTTCTAATTCTTTAATCTGTATACTATTCCTAAGCTCAACGGTATCTTTTTGAAAATCTAGCAAAGTTTTATTAATTTCAGTTATTTGTTCTTCGGATAGGTTTAGAAATTTGATAAGCCCTTCCATTCTTATAGTAGGACCATTTATTGATCTTTTTTCTATCATTCCTCTACATACATTGCTTTTTTGCTGTTGCATTTTCTGTTTCGCTAAAGGGGCATTTTGTTGAGCATAAGAAGATTGAGCAAAGCCTAAAAATACTACGCTTATTGCAACTACTAAGGTTAGTATCATCAACTTCGTTTTCATCTGTTTCACCTCCTTCTGATTTTTTTTCATTCTAACCTATAATAGAAGCAATTACCGTGCCAACTTAGAAAAATAATCTCCAGAATATTTATTATTTATAATTTATTTACTGAAAAATGTGATAAAAAAAGGCTTTCTGAATTTTTTTATCTAAACTATTTTATATTATTTTCTAATATCAATTTTATAAACATCAGTCATATTTGTTAAAAATGGTTTATTTTTCTCATTTTTCTATTAAAATAGTGTGCATTTTTTTCACAACAACCCATCTTTAATTTTTATGGTTTTAATCATCGGCGGCCTTGATTTGGGTTTACCGGTCAAAGAAAATACTCTTGCCGGTTACCGATAAGGGGATACCCATTACAAAATCTGCATCTATCAGACCTATTTTTTTAGCTACTGCTCCGGCACGGTACATTATCCGATTATCTACATTCATTATTCCGGCAGTTTTAACCGCTGACCCAATAGCAATACCCATATCTAAAAGTCTAAAAGCACATTGAGGTCCATCAAATTCACTACCTTTATGGGAAATTCGCTTGGCACACTGGTCATACCCGCAGGCACCACAATTCAAACCGAGAGACTGAGCATCTTTTAGGCCTATCAATAAAACAGCCAGAGAATTTTTAACATTATCACCATCACGATCGAAATTTTTCTTACCCGTTTCTTCACCATAACTGAGCATTTCTTTGGCTAATTTGATTATTTCTTCTCCGTAAATTGCTTTAACCACTACAAAGTCTTTACCGACAGATTTGGGAGCAGTACGAGCAGCAACCCCCATTAAATTTGCGACATCTTTGATAGCCTCTTGAATATCAAATTCAGATAAATTTTGATTAGACATCTTTCTTAATTCCTCCTTGAATTTCGTATTGCGTATCGCGTATTGCGTATCGCGTTTGTTTCCCCCCTCACCCTAACCCTCTCCCTCGAAGGGGAGAGGGAACAGAGATGTAGTAATTTTCTTATTAGGTAGAGAGTGGATTTATCCGACCCGAAACGGGTTCGATAAATCGAACCTTTACTTTCTGTCTGCTAATAATTTTTTTGTCCTCCTCATTCCTCGCGCAATACGCGATACGCAATACGCGATACAACATAATTATACTATCCAATTATTTGATAATCAATAACCTGGAAAGTAGACAGGCTCTTATTGGTAGTCAATAACCATTCCACTTCTATCGGGACAGAAAAATCAGGTTGCAGCCTTCCTTTTTCTAACCAATATCGGGAATGCTGGTTATCAAATTGTCCTTTATTGGCTTTAATAATCAATTTAATTGGCTTATCTAAAAATTCAACTTGCTCTAAAGTTTTCACTTTTTTTAACCCTTTAATAATTTTTCCCTTTAATTTTTCTTCAGGCAAAGGAGATACATTTACTAACCCTATGTTTTTATTTAAAGGCCCAACAATCTTAACATTAGCCAAAACCGAATCATATTCCTCTTGTTCTAAGATGCTTAACAATAACTCATTAGCTTCTGCTGCCGCCTGGCCATGATAATAAGGAGCAGCTAAAGGTTTAAGCAGATGTTTTAGCTTGCAGCCTTCTCTAAATTTGTTTTCCCCTATCTGTAAGATTTCTATATCAAGATAATTAGCAATTTTTCGAATTTCCTCTTTGTTTAACTCTAAAAGGGGAGTATAAAAACCATCATATAGTTTTAAACCCCTCTTCCCCCAAGTATCACTCTGATTTGAACCAGTCAGTACCAGTCTTCCCGATGCTTCTTTTTTTACCCTTCCCAACTTGGCTATCCTGGTACATTTGTTACAGGCTGGGCCTTTTTTTAAAACTCTTTCCTGTTCTTTTTTCCCCTGAACAATCTTTAGTTTCAAATCTAAAGCTCTACTGATATCTTGGATATTTCTCAAACCCTTACTGTAGCTATATTCTCCAAAACTGATTGTAATTACTTCAACTTTTTCTCTCCCTAAGGCCTTAATTGCCAAAGCAGAAACTACAGTGCTATCTAATCCGCCCGAAAAAGCCACTACAATCTCTTCTCCCTGGCTGATTTTTTCAATCCCTTCTAATATGTTATTAATTTTTCCTTTTGTACTAATCATCATCCAATCCAATTATCTTTTTTCTTATTGCTTTTATTTTACTTATAAAAAAGGTCAAGGCAAAT
>JBAUBA010000031.1:0-3434 GCA_049676265.1 Atribacterota bacterium | reverse complement strand
TCTTCTCTACCTACCTTCTCAACAATAAAAAGAAAATCTAAGACAGCAGTAGCTCCCATACCTAAAAATTTTGGTCTAATATTCGGAAATATTGACACGGCTTCTCCCTCTAATTCATTTAGAAATTTCTCTAACCTATTCTGGTCCTTTGTCATATCAATATCGAATCTATGAACTCTGTATTTCATTTTTATTTTCTTACCTCCTTCTATATCTTTCGAATTATTATGGGGTCAAGTCTTGAAATATCATTTTCCACCTTCCCGCTCAATTCTTTTAATCACTCGAGTGTCAAGGGGACGGTTGTTTTTCGCACTTCAAGAATATGTATTTACCTTATTGAATCGCCCCTAGAGTTTAAAATAATTAGTTCTTTTCAATTTTTCTACATCTTAATATTAATACGACAAAAGATCTAAAAAATCCTTCTTTTTTTAAAAAATAGTTGCGAGATGAGATTGCCACGCTTGCCTCGTAATGACAGAGGGATCAAAACTAACAATATTTACTTAAAAAGGGGGGAAATGTGTAAAATGTGTAGGAAAATACTTTCTTGAAAACTTTATATAATAAGGCTTTCCGCCTATATCCAAAATAAGCCATTCTAAGCTACTTTAAACGTCTATTTTAAAAATATGAATAATCACCTTAAGCCACCTCAAGAAACGCCGTTATGACCATATTTCGCTAAAACCTTATTTTGCAAGGCTTTCGGACTGCTAGAAATAGGGTTTTTATCCCTTTTTTACCTTATTTTCCCCATGTTTTAGAAGTATTACCAATATCTAATATTACAAAAAAACGCAGAAACCCTTATATTTTCTACGTTTTAAAGACTTACCATTTTTTCCTATAAAAACCGATAATCCTCGAATTTTATATATAATTATCTCCCTATACTGTACCTAAATAAAACTTCCCTGTTCCTCCCTTTTTTAATGACAACTGTCTCCTGTCGTGCTCAGGAAAGCCTTGTGAAATAAGGGATTCAGCAGTTAAAAGGGAAGGACGTAATCATTTCATGCATTAATAACCTCTCCCAGAACCCAATATGAAATTATTCCAACAATAACTGAAAGTCCTAATGATCTTGTTTTAAACGCAATAGCAAATACGAATATTGAAGAAATTAATTCTATATTGTGTATGGTCACAGAAAACATTTGATTTCTTATGAATATGCCCGGGAAAACCAGGGCACTAAAAATTCCAACAGGAATATATTTCAGCCAAGATTCCAGCCAAGGAGGTAAATTTTTTTTTGAAAATATTAGTAAAGGCATCATTCTTGGCAAATAAGTAACAATCCCCATTCCAATAATTAATATCCATATTTTCATATCACTCAACATTGTTTTTCTCTCTTTTTTTCTTTACCATTTTATTTTCAATAAAATATCCAAGCGAGGCTCCTAAAATTGCGGTTATTACTATATAAAAACTATTTTTTAAAATTAAAGATAAGTAAATAGAGGCTGCTCCAGTCATTATTCCGACCATAATAAATACCTTATTTTTTAAATTTAACACCAATAAACATATAAACATTGCCGTAAGTGTGTAGCTAGCAATTTCATTGCTGATAGGAAGAATCGCTCCTGTTAAACCTCCAATGATATTACCAAGATTCCAACAAGCAAAGGCGATGATATTTACTATCATCGCCTTTTGAGAGTTCCATATTCCTTCTGTAAATTTGTGATAGTTTATCGCAAATGATTCATCGGTAACTCCGTGGGAATAAATTAATAAAAAGTTTTTTTTCTTGCTTCCTAAAAATTTTGCTAAAACCGAGCTCATTAAAAAATGTCTTAAATTAACAACAAAAGTGGCCATGATGATAGCTTCAATGGATGAATTGGCTCCTATCATTGAAACAGCAATGAATTGAGAGCTTCCAGCAAATACTATTAATGACATACCTGCTATTTCAAAAATAGACAAACCTGCTTTCTGTGCTAAAACACCACAAGCAAAACCTAAGGTCAAATAACCTAAACAAATTGGGATGGCAGCACTGAAGCTTTCTTCTATGCCTCCTTTTATTTGTTTTATCGACTGAATAATTCCATTCTCTAATAGATTTAGCAATTAACCATACCTCTTTTAAAAATTAAGGGGTTATTTCTTGCAATATCACTTTTCATCTTCCCCCTCAATTTTTTTATGCAATCGAGTTTTAAAATTCTCACTATTTTACAACCTTAAGAGCAAGTTTGGCCACTCTTTTTCCAAGAAGCCTGCCCTGTTCCATGGTTTTTTCATCAGGCTTACCCACACATGAAACCCCATAATGTCCAGTTGCAGCCATAGGATCGCCAACGATGATCATACCATAAATCATAAAGGCCTGAATGATGGAAAACATGGTAGTTTCTTTTCCTCCAGTAACATTTCCTGATGTTGTGAACACTGCCCCAACTTTATTCTCCATCTTCTTTCTAATACTAACAAAGTCATCAAATACTTGTTTTAATTGAGCAGCCATTGTCCCGAAATATACAGGAGAACCGGCTATGATCGCGCTTGCTTCCAGAAAATCATCTCTTGTAACCTTATCTGTCTTTTTTAATACAGCTTCTGCCCCTGTAATCGCATTGACACCCTCAACTACAGCTTCAGCCAATCTTCTTGTGTTTCCATTCTTGGAAAAATAGAGAACTAAAATTTTCATTTTACCTCCTTAATTTATAGCATTAACGCCCAAGTTGAGCGATGGGCTGCATAACGGTCCGCGGGTTTACGTACTAGGGGACGTTTCGTTTTTCATATTTCAAAAATATATATTCACCTTATTGAATCGCCACCAACGGTCTAAATGAATTGGTCTTTTTCAATTTTTCTACATCTTAATATTAATACAACATTAATACAACAAAAAATTTAAAATATCTTTCTTTTTTGTAAAAAATAGTTGCAAGATATATTAGTCGTTAATGAATAGTATTTAGATGAAAAAGAGAAGACAAATCCTCACTTTCGCGGGAAAAACATATATGGAAGTGGGATAGTTACCTGTATCTATTTTTATTCATTTTGTATATGTTTTATATTTTTCTCCTTCGCTCTGGTCAGTCTGTTATTGTAATTTTCTGCAACCATTTCATATTTTTTGTTACATTACTTTCCTTGTTAAACTTTATACCGGTTGCACCTAAATAGTTTAAAAATTGTCCAAAACATCGAATTAATCCTCGTTTCATCTCTTCTGAAACAAATATATCTGACTCCCACCACCAGTTAATTATTTCAAGTTTTCCAGTTTTTTTATTAAACTTAGGTTCAAAACGTGCCACAAATCTATCTCCGTATAAAACTGGTAATACATAATAGCCGTATCTACGTTCAGAAATTGGTTTATATACTTCCCAAACATATTCAAATCCAAAAATCTCTTTTATTAATTTTCGATCCCATAATAGATTGTCTAAAGG
>JBAUBA010000030.1:0-2552 GCA_049676265.1 Atribacterota bacterium | reverse complement strand
ATCAGAATTATCAAACATTTTTCATCTCCTTTTTTCTGAATCGTCTTACATGTTGGATATTTTGCATTTTTCTTACTTTTAGTAAAAATATCACGCTTCACATATATTGTCAATGATATTGGTTTTTTTTATTTATGGTTATTTTTATCGGTGTTATTGCGCCCTTTCTCAATATTTGACAGACCAAAATACCTGATTAAAAATTGATTCAATGATTTAATGCTGCTTTTTGGGTATATGAATATTTTTATATGACACATTGGAGGCGAATTTTATATTATTTTATCATAAATTAAATAAAATCAAAGATTAATTTTACAATTTATACTCTTTTTAAAATCCTCGATATATAGAATTGCATAAACTGTACCCTTCTACTTTTAAGACGAAAGAAAAAGTTTGACTTTTTAAACTTTTAATTTCTAAAAAAAAGTGGTAAAATTGCAATAATATCTTTTTTAACAAAGGATAGCAAATGAAAAAAATAGTCGTTCAAAAATATGGTGGAAGCTCTCTTTCAACCATTGGTAAAGTAAAGAGAATCGCTAAAAAAATTATTGCCCGTTTTAAAGAAGGAAATCAAATCGTCGTTGTTGTATCAGCTATGGGTAATGAAACAAACCGATTACTCAAATTAGCTTACCGAATTAGCCCTTCACCGGATAAACGCGAATTAGATATGTTGGTTTCAACCGGTGAACAAGTCTCCATTGCCCTTCTGGCTATGGCAATTCATGCATTGGGAAATAAGGCAATTTCATTCACCGCAAGACATGCCGGGATTTTAACCGACGGGATATACACTAGGGCAAAATTAATAAAAATCGACAGCCAAAAAATTGAAAAAACTTTGAATATAGATAAAATAGTCATTGTAGCCGGATTTCAGGGAATTAACCATCAAGATGAAGTGACTACTTTGGGACGCGGCGGCTCGGATTTAACCGCAGTAGCCCTTGCTGTCCAATTAAAAGCAGACCTGTGTGAAATCTATACAGATGTAGATGGTGTATATACCGCTAACCCAAAACTTATTTCCGAAGCCCAAAGAATTCCCAAGATTTCCTATGATGAAATGTCAGAAATGGCAGTCCTGGGCACCCAGGTGATGCACCATCGAGCAATTGATTTAGCACGTAAATATCACCTTCCGATTTTAGTTAAATCAGCCTTTGGTTCGAGCAAAGGTACCATGATAACCAAGGAGGTTCCCATGCTGGAAAATGTTATTGTTCGGGGAGTAACCTATCAAAAAAAAGTGGCAAAAATTACCCTCCAGGGGGTGAAAAAAAATACTGATCTTGCCTGTCTGTTATTTGAAGATTTAGCCAAAGAAAATATTGTTATCGATTCAATTGTTCAGGACCTTTATAATCAAGACACTGTGACTGTTTCTTTTATTGTAACGGAAGATGATTTCACACCTTCTTTAAAAATTACCAAAGAAATAGCAGAGAAAATTGGGGTCCAACAAATTTATACTGATTGCAATTTGGCAAAGGTCTCCATCGTCGGTGACGGAATAGCCAAAGAAGCCGGTATTGCCTCAAGAATGTTCCGGGCATTATCCCGGTCAGGTATTCACATGGAAACCATTAACACCTCGAGAATTCGAATATCCTGCTTAATTAAACTAACCCAGTTAGATAAAGCGGTTAAAGCCCTCCATGATGAATTCGAACTTAGCAAGATTAAAAAAGAGATATAAAAACCCTTCAGTAAAATATCGAAAGGTTTGATAAAGCCATAGTTTTTTGTAATGACAAAGGGATTAAAACTAACCATATTTAGTTATATATGGGGAAAATGTGTAAAATTTGTGGGAAAATTACTTCTTGAAAGCCTTATATAATAAGGGTTTCAAGGGAATAATGCGAGAATTGCTTGTACGAGTAAATTTTGCCTTAATTGATACTTTACCCCTCAAAAATGGCACTTTTTTAACTAAAATTCCCTCATCTCAAAATCTGAAAGTGTCTATTTATAAGGGTTTTAGGATTTCGGGGAGGTAAAAATAGGCCAAAAACAGGGGTCGTAATTGCTGATTTTTCGAAATTTGAAGTGCGTTTAAAGGCACTCTCCGTGCGTTTTTAGGGCATTCCTGAAGGGGGTCTGAAACCCTTACAAATAAAGGGTTTTAAGATAGTAAATAGGAACAGAGAACCGTCCCCTGTCACACTTTGATCTTTTATTTTTTTGCTGTTATTACATATTCCAAAAAATCAGGTACATTGCCTATTTTGGAATTGTTTACTACAAATTCTCTGCATCCAAAAGCTATTTCATAATGTGCTATAGAAATCCCAACATCAAGCCATTGAATATCATAACCTAATTTTTCTTTAGAATAATTTGGCGTCCTTTTAATAAGGAAATGTGCATCACCATTTGTATTTATCAATACTCTCCATGGTTGTTTGTTTGAAGCACTGGGCGCTAACCTTACCATTTCTAAAGCTTCTCTTATATCGGGATCTTTAATATTATGATTAAAATTTTCATCGAAAAATAGCTCATCAAAATTTATCCTTGAATCGCTTTTGGCAAAAGTT
>JBAUBA010000029.1:0-6450 GCA_049676265.1 Atribacterota bacterium | reverse complement strand
TAAATCAAAGAAAATAGAACCTGATTACTCCCAAAAAGAATGGAAGAAAAGGAATAAATGTGACATTGCAAGCCCTGACACCGGTAATAATTCTAAAATGCAAGCAATAGAATAAAATGTTATAATTAAAAAACGCTGGATTTTTATCAATGCTGAAAACATTGCAATTACTTTAAAAATAGAAATGAATAAAGGATGGAACTTTTGCAGATGAAAATCTTATTGCTTGATGGATCATGCAAAGACCAGGAGTATAACGACCGCCTATTTCAGTTGGTACACCATAAACAAAACAGGGGCAAAACAGGGGGATGGTTCTTTGTTTGACAATCCCCTATTACCGTTAGCACAATAAACTTTTGCCTGGATAATTTTTATGCCTGGGGAAACAAGAAGAATAAGTATCAGTAAAATATAGAAGAATATAAGGGGTGTACACCAGAAAAAATATTTGTAGACGATGATGATTGAAAATTTATTGATATTCTTGGTAGATCCGTGTGCGCTCACAAATACAAACTGGGATTTTTAAATATTTAAAAGAACTCGATGGTGATTTATTAAGAACATTAAACAGAGAACCATCCCCCTGTTTTTTGCTGGGATATGCTCTGTGATATGAAAAAGGGTGAAGAAATTTACGCAGATGGCGAGCTGGTTTATAAAGATGGTAAGTTTTTGATATAGAGCACCCCCTCACGCAGTGGGGAAGTTTAACGGTGACCGATGTGTTAAGTGGAAGATATAAAGAAAATGGCTTAATAATCAAATCGAGTATAAAGATTAATAAAAATGTGAAGCTGTAAAATCTAGCCCCGGACACTACAGATAAGCCTAGAATGAATGAGGAAAAGATAAATTTGAAAAAAATAACCTATACAAATTTACTAAACAGAACATTGGAAATATATATGAAAGGTGATTATCTGGAAGCCTATAATTTCATAACCGAGAATTATAAAGGCATAAAAGGAAATCTTGCTCAAATATACAATTTTCGGTATTCAATTGCCAATGAAGCGGGTCTTGAAGAGTTGGCTCTACAGATAATGAGAGAGTCGATAGTAGAAAAGGGATTTTGGTATCAATACAAATACTTGATTGAAGATAAAGACCTAAAGTCACTTAATAAATATAAAGAGTTTGGTGAATTATTAGATATATGTAAAAAAAGGGAGTCAAAAGCAAAAAGAAACGAGAAACCCGATTTAAAGATAATTGTGCCAGATAAGATGAATAAACAATTTAAGCATCCCTTGATTATTGCCTTACATGGTGACCAAGAAAATATTGAAATAACAGAAGACTATTGGAGTTCTTGTGCATACAAAAATTACCTATTAGCCCTACCACAGTCTTCTCAAATTCAATTTTCTGAAGGTTATGAGTGGAAGGATATTAAAAAAGGTTCTCGAGAATTGAGGGAACATTATAAAAATATTTTAGAAAAACATAATATCGATTCTGACAATATTATTATTGGTGGATTTTCCGCAGGGGGGAGAGTTGCCTTATATTCAATTCTAAAAGGTATGATTAAGGTAAAAGGATTTATACTTGTTGCTCCGTGGTTACCTGAAATTGATGAGTGGGTACCTTTATTAGATAAGATAGGGGAGAAGGGGATAAAAGGTTATGTTGTTTGTGGCGATAAAGATGCTGATTGCTATGAATGTACCAGAAGATTCGCTGATTTATTGAGTAGTAAAAAAATTTCCTATGAATTAAAAATTATTAAGGGATTAGACCATGATTATCCGGATAATTTTAAGGAAATATTACCAAAGGCAATTGACTTCATTTCGAAGAGTTAGATAATTATTAAAAATAGTAGAATAAACGACAAAGGATGAAGTAATGTCTAAAGGTATTTTTATATGAAGATAACCAAGAAGCAAGCACGCCAATTTATGCTTACCCATCAAAAAAATTTCCCTGCACGAAAACTACAGGGAAAAGAAGGTATACTTGAATATATACGACACGTGGGCTGTATCCAATTTGATCCGCTTAATGTGATTGAATATAACCCATATGGAAAAGAGTAAGCTAAAAAATTACTCTCTTCATAGTTTGCCCTTTTGGGAAGAAAAAGTTTAAGCGAGAAAATATTTAATAATGCTAGCAAAGATAGATAGAGGTCAAATCTTTGCTAGCCGAGCCCCTTAATTTTAATCTATAGAGGAGTATTATAGATGAAGCAGTATAAAGATATTACTTCCAGGGAAAATTCAATATATAAGTTGGTAAGAGCTTTAAGTCAAAAAAAAGTTCGTGAAAGCAGTGGATTATTTCTCATAGAAGGCACCAGACTTGTTGAGGAAGCTAATAGCGGAGGAATAAAAATAAAATACCTTATTATTAATGAAACAGCAGAAAATGTGCCAAAAATTAATCAAGATTGTCAGGTTTTAAGGCTGCCCAATAATCTATTTAAGAAGGTTTCAGATACAGTTACCCCGCAAGGAGTAATAGCGGTAGCTGAACAAATAGAAATATCATTGGCGGATATAATTCTTGGAGCAAATCCTTTGGTAGTTGTTTTGAATGGCCTGCAGGATCCTGGAAATCTTGGGACGATCATAAGAACCAGCGCTGCAGCAGGTGCTACTGCGGTATTATTAACTGAAGGAACTGTAGATTTATATAACCCAAAAGTTGTTAGGTCTACAATGGGTTCCCTGTTTCAGGTGCCTATTGTAAGTGGTCTTGATGATAATGAGGCAGTCAAATGGTTGAACTATAACTCTATAAATATTATGGTGGCAGATTTAGATAGTGAAGAATATTACTATTCCGCTAACTTCAAAGATCCTTTCGCTTTGGTAATCGGAAACGAAAATAGAGGAGCAAATGATATATGGAGGAAAGCGGCTTATAAAAAGATAAAAATTCCTATCTTAGGATCCACTGAATCCTTAAATGCATCAGTAGCTGCTGGAATAATTCTATATGATGCAGTTCGTCAAAGATTGGGATAAAGGACGCAGGGGGAAGTATGAGTTTTATTGTGCAAACACATTAGAAATAATATTAAAATTTATAAATGGAGAGCACGAAGAGATGAACACAAGAAAAATTGATACAGAGTTTATTAGAAAATCGTTTAACACAGAAAAGACAGTATCAGATTATACAAGAGCAGTTAAGGAAATTGGGCTATGGGAATCTGAGAAGATGATGATTAAAAAATATTTTAATCCGAAAGACCGAATTTTAGATATTGGATGTGGTGCAGGGAGAACAACCATAGGATTCTATGAGCTTGGTTATCATCTAGTAGAAGGATTGGACTTGGCAGAAGCTATGGTAGCGCAAGCCAGAAAAATCAGTAAAGAATTAAATTATGATATAATTTTTAGTGTGGGAGATGCGGCTTGTTTAGATTATAATGATGAAACTTTTGAGGCAGCTTTATTTTCTTTTAATGGGATAATGCAGATACCGGGAAGAGAAAATCGGATAAAAGTGTTAAAAGAAATAAAGCGTATATTGAAACCTAAAGGATATTTTTTGTTTACTACCCATGAAAGGGACAGCAACAAAGAGTATGAATCATTTTGGAAAGAGGAGAAGAGAAGGTGGGCATTGCATTTACAAGACAAAAGGTTACACGAATTTGGGGATAAGGTCATTAGAATGGAAGAGAGAGACATTTTTCTTCATTTTCCCACCAGGGAAGAAGTAATTTCAAGTTTGGAAGAAGCAGGATTTATCTTAATAGAGGGAGTATTGCGTTCTAAATTGTGTGAAGAATCAGAAGAAGTGAAAAAATTTTCCACTGATTGCGTGTTGTGGCTGATTCAGAAACCTTAGAAGCAGAGATCGGGAATATGATTTAGGAAAAAAATCTCGCCACATCGGAAGAAGGGCGGGATTTTCTTTTTAAAAAATTGTCATTTTTTATTTGTCTTATCTATTAAAATACTATAAAATTAATACGTATGGAAAAAATAATTTAAAGGTGCGATGATATGAAGAAGAAAGAATATGATGTAATTATTATTGGTGCAGGACCTGCCGGGATTTTTACCGCTTTTGAGCTGACTAAGAAAAATAATGTTTCGGTTTTAATATTAGAAAAAGGGGAAGAGATTGAAAAAAGAAAGTGCTTGATGAGAACTAAAAGCGGCGGATGTTTTCATTGTTCTCCCTGCGCAATAATTTCCGGATGGGGAGGAGCCGGCGCTTTTAGTGACGGTAAATTAAATTTATCTACCGAAATTGGAGGACAGTTAGATAATTATATTAATAAGAACAAAGTAGCTGAATTAATTAAATATGCTGATGATATCTATCTCGAATTCGGAGCAGATAAAACTGTTTACGGCACAAACGAAGAGGAGATAGATATTATTAAGAAAGAAGCTTCTCTGGCAAAAATGAAACTGATACCCACCAGGATAAGACATTTGGGAACAGAAAAATGTGTAGAGATATTGAAGAAGATGCAGGATTATTTAAGGGTTAAAATTGATATCAAAACCGATACCAAGGTCAAAAAAATATTGGTGGAAAAAGGAAGAGTAATAGGAATTGAGACGGTAAAAGGTGAAATAGTAAAAGGGGAATATGTGGTAGCTATGCCGGGGAGGGCCGGTTCTGAATGGCTTAAAGAGCAGGCAGAAGCTCTAGATATAAAAATAGCCAATAATCCGGTAGATGTTGGGGTGAGAGTAGAAGTTCCGGCTGTTGCTATGAAACGCTTAACCGATGCGGTATACGAGTCAAAATTAATCTATTACACTCAGAAGTTTGATGATAGAGTCCGTACTTTCTGCATGTGTCCTTATGGTGAAGTGGTGACTGAATTCAATGACGGTATCGCTTCGGTAAATGGACATAGCTATCAGGAACACCGGACTGATAATACTAATTTCGCCGTATTAGTAAGTACCAATTTTACCGAACCCTTTAAAGAACCGATTGCCTATGGAAAATATATCGCTCATCTGGCTAATATTTTAAGTGGGGGAGTTATGGTGCAAAGATTGGGTGATTTGGAGTTAGGCAGAAGATCTACACCGGATAGACTCAAACACTCTATAGTTACTCCCACTTTAAAAGAAGCTACTCCGGGAGACCTCAGCTTTGTACTGCCCTATAGAATACTTTCCGGAATCCTGGAAATGCTAAAGGCTATGGATGAAATTGCGCCCGGGGTCTATTCTAAATATACCCTATTGTATGGGGTAGAAGTAAAATTTTATTCTTCACGTTTGGAACTTTCCGAATGCTTGGAAACAAAAGTAACTAATCTGTTTGCTGCCGGTGATGGCGCCGGCATAACCAGGGGGCTTATTCAGGCTTCTACTTCAGGGATTATAGTGGCTGACGAAATTCTAAAAAGGAGAAACAAGAATAAATAGATTATGAAAATACTTTTAACTAACGATGATGGCATATATTCGGAAGGGATTCAAATTTTAAAAAAGCAGTTAGATAATATTGCAGAGGTTATGGTAATCGCTCCCGATAGAGAAAGAAGCACTATAGGCCATGCTATAACTCTGCGTAAACCTTTGAGAATTAGAAAAGTAAAGATAAACGGTAATTTTTGGGGATTTTCCTTAGACGGCACGCCGGCGGATTGTGTTATTATTGGCTTATTGGAAATTATGAAAGACGAAAAGCCCGATCTGATAGTATCGGGAATTAACCGGGGACCGAACCTGGGTGATGATATTTTCTATTCGGGTACAGTTTCGGCAGCAGTGGAGGGAGCGATGAGGAATGTTCCATCTTTAGCTGTTTCCATAGCCGGATTTGAAGATTTTAAATTTGAATCGGCAGCTTTATTTACTAAAAAAATAGCTTTTAATCTGATGAAGAATAATTTGCCCTCAAATTTGGTCTTAAATATTAATTTTCCCAATATTGATTATGAAGAAATTAAGGGGATAGAGATAACCAGACACGGTAAAAGAGTATATCAGGATGAAGTGAAAATAATACATGACCCTCAAGGGACTACCCATTATTGGCTGGGAGGAGAGCTGCCCGAAGGAAAGATAGAACCCGATACTGATTTTGAAGCAATTTATAATAATAAGGTGTCTATAACCCCGCTTTTTTTAGATTTAACTAATTATCAGATGATGCCTAAAGTCAAAGATTGGGCAGAGAAATGGAGTTTTAAATAGAATAATTATAGTTCGGAGAAATGAAAGAGATGAATGACCAGATATATTTAATTTTAATTTTGGTTTTTACAATTTTAGTGCTTTCCAGATTTATAGTAAGGCTGTACAATACCGATAACCAGAAAGCCAAAGGAGCAATCTTTTTTTTCCGTATGCTGCTCGGATTTCTGATAGCTATGCTCGTTTTTGTTATAGTAGAAGCGATAAGGGGCAATAACGTTATAGAACGTTTTTTCGGTAGCTAAAGTAAACCGCGGATACTAATAAGAAAAAATGAAGTGATTTTTATGAATTTTGAAAAAGCACG